>NZ_JANDMF010000061.1:0-27044 GCF_031626875.1 Clostridium sp. SHJSY1 | reverse complement strand
ATTATATTAATAAAATTATATCAGCATACTATTAGAATTCTATTGACAACTACTAGCTGGACTGAAGAATATGCTGATAAAATGCGGGATTAAAGAGAGTAATGGGAAAAATATTATAAATTTTTAGGCATTTAGATTAAAAATAAATATATCTTCTATGAAAAGAAATTAGAAGGTGAGGGATTTAAATGATAAATGATGAAATAAAATTACAAGGTGATAACTATGATGTATTTGATAAGAAGCAGATAGCTCTTGCAATTAGGAATTCTAACTTTGAAGATGAAATTTCTTGTTCTATTTTGGAGCAAGAGATACTTGGGAGTTGTGAAAATTGTTCTCTTAAGAGAATATGTGAAGGGATTGAAAATGTTTTGCAGGAGCATAAGGGGAGAATTACAAAGGTTGTTAAAAGTTTTGAATTTAATTAAGGTGAAAAATACTGGCTTTGGTCAGTATTTTTTTGTTACTATATAGTATAATGAAATTTGATTTAACAAGAGATGAAACAAGGGGGAGTAAATTTGAATCCAAATATAAATGTAATTAAGGATGTTAGTAAAATTAATAGCAGCAAAAGTAAAGTGGACAATATAATAGATGATTTAAAGGACATAAATAATTTAATGCTAAATGACTTTGAAGGTAATATGAAATTTGAAATAGTTGAAAGAATGAATCAATTAATAAATAGGTGTTATGATTTGGAGATTGAATTTGTAACTATGAAAAATACTCTTATGACTTTATCTATGGATATATTAGATGAAGCTAAAAGATTAGAAGACCTTAAGAAACAAAAAGAATTGACTAATAAAGTTGGACCAGTTATAAAATAAACTGGTTTCTTTCAATTTATACCATTGAGTAAGGCAGTTTTTATAAGTATAATGATGAACTATAGGCAAACTTTAGGTGGGAAACTAGAAGTACAATTGAATACAAAAGAGGAGGATTAATGGATACAATAAAGGTAGACACAGAAAAACTTCTAAGGTTTGCAACAAAGATGGTTGATCTAAAATACGAATTTGATTTCATGATGAGGGAAATAGCTAGTATAGAAGATACATTAAATTCTGTTAGAGATGTTAGTACCCATACTCAAAGAGAACAATTAAATTATATTGAAGATATGGGATATTATATTTCTAGGGAATTTAATAGCTTTGCTGAAAGTTTATATCATGCATCTAAGGAATATGTCACATTAGAAGAAAAATTAAAAAATTCATTAGGAGCCATGGCTATAGGTCATATGGATAAAATTGCTGATAGGGCAAAAGGTGGAGAGGATATTATATTTCCTTTATATGTACCTAAAGAATTTAAAGATTATAGAAATTATCTTATTAGTGAAGAAGAAGCAGACAAATATATTAATTCAAGTTTTATAGGGGCTAAGAGTTATAAAAAAGAAGAGATAAAAGATTTGCCACCTATGATAGCATATAAAAAAGATAATAAACTGAAAGATAAACTGAAAGATAAACAAAGTTCTGATTTATATATATATGCTCTTTCAAAACATTATCCAATAGGTCTTTTTGGAGAAGAGGAAAAACCTTCTGGAATAGAATTTCACGATGAATTTTTGGAGAGTCAAAGTTATTATGTATATCAACGGGTTTATACAACTGAATTAGAGGTTACACAGGCAATTATGTTGTTTGATGGACCAGTAGGAAAGCCCTTGAATGGGAAAGTTGAAGTTATTGATTCTATAAAGGGGGTAACTAATTCTGAAAGAAAATTATTGAGTGGCTCAGAATGGAATGATTATTTTAAGGAGACTTATGGATCAAGAAAAGTAAGGTGGAAGAACAAGCCAGTATCATATGATAGACCATCTCATTTTAGAAAAGGAGTAAGAGATAAAGTTTGGGAAAATGCTAAAAATGCTAATGGTGATGTAATAGACCCTGTAACAGAAAAAGTTATGAATAAATCAGAAACATGGGATATGGGACATAAACCAGGATTTGAATTTAGAAAACATAAACAAAGTGCCAAGGAACGAGGTATATCAAGAAAACAATTTTTGAATGAATATAATAAGATAGAGCATTATAGACCTGAATTACCAAGTTCTAATAGAGGTCACCAAGGTGAAGATTTAACTGATATTTATTTTGGTGATTAATAAGGAGTGAAATATGGATATTAATAAAATAATAGCAAAAAAAGAATTAGAAGTTATAGGAGGAAAACCAAAGGTTTTTCGTTATTGGGATGAAAAAGAGAAAAAAAGTGTAGATATTTTATCATGTGTAGACAGACCATACACTGGGGTAATTTCCTATGCAACTATTGGTTTATCAGAGCATGATATAGGAATGTTAAGTGATAATAAAAAATTAAGAGTAGAATTATTAGGGGCGTGTGATGAAAAAGAAGAGTTCTTTGCGAATATATTATCTACTACTGCTTTTGAAATAATGGAAAGAGGTAATTGTGGATATGGCCATATTATTCCAAATGTAATATCACAGTATATTAATGATTGTGAAATGAAGCATATTTATTTGATGAATCCTTTTTTATGGGATGGATTTAAAACTATTGAATTTGGAGATAGGAAGATAACATGGCTATTAATTATTCCAATTTCAAGTCAAGAAAAAGAGTATGCTATAGCTAATGGATGGGATGCATTAGAAACAAAATTTGAGGAAGCAGATATAGATGTTTTTAACTTGAAAAGAAAATCTATAGTATAAAATTTAATAAATATTATTTTAATATTTAACTGCAAAATTAGGTAATAATAGAATGTATAATATCTAGTTAACAGAGAGTATATATAAAACTGTAATAATTAGAATAGATAATTCACTACATAATCTAAATAATGTAGTGAAAGAAGTTAAAAAGGTTAATGTTTCAATAATTGGGGCATTAACTTTTTTTTCTTGAACTGAAATATCTTTAAAAGCTAAGATATATAGAATTAAAAACTAACGTAAGTTGATAATCTAGGAAAACCTAGGTTAAATAATTCCACTTAGAAGTTAATAGAATTGTGAACATAATATATGTAGTAGAAAAGCACTAAAAAATAAAAAGAATTGATAGAATAAAACATATAAATAGGATAAAGGAACTTGAAGATATAATAACTAATCAATAAAATAAGTAAATTATTCAATGAAGTAAAAAATTGGAAAATACAGTACATTAATAAAGATAAATACATTAGAAACCAACAAGTATATTAGATCGGTGTTTTTAGTTGTTAACTATATTTTGTAGCTTATTATATAATAACAATCTTTTCTTAGCAGCAGTAGAACGTGAAATATTTTTCCATTCTGCATAGGATTTTAAGGTATTGCCTCTAAATATATTAAAAACTAAAAGCTCTTTTTCATAAGAAGTTAATTTATCTAATGCGTTAAATAGTTCATTTATATTTATATTAAAGATTAAATTATCTTCTATACAATTTGATTTATTTTTATCTAGTGAGCTAAGATCCCCATCAAAAGTAAGTGTGTTCAATCCTTGGACTTGATTATTTTTGATGGATTTTTTTATAATAGCATACATGGAATTTTTTATTGCATTGGTAGCGTAGGCTACAAATCTATGTGATTCAGGATTATATTTTTCTAGAGCATGAAGGAGAATGATATAGCATTCACTTTGAACATCTTCAAAATCATATCTATATACATATAGAAAAGCCCTTGAAACTATGCAGGGCTCATTAAATCGGATAAATGGAAGGTTAGAAAATGAAAACAGTGGAGAGTCTGTAACAGCCTTGGTAGACAAGCATAATGAGTTACAGACGGAGATAGAGTCTTGCAAGAAGGAACTAGATACATTATATAGGTCATTTGATGGATTTTATAATGATATGACAAGCATAATAAGGCCAATTAATTATGGATTAGATGTAAGAGTAGATAAATTAGATATTTATTGTAATATGAAAACTATGTTTCTATCTATAAGTGCTTTAAAAAATTTAATATCATCTGGACAAACAAGACTATATTTTGATTACTCATCAGCCTACTATACAACCAGCGCAAATCCATCTATAACTGCTGAAGATAAGCTAAAGGAAGAAAATAACTATAGGAAAATTGAAGAGATATGGGATATAATTAAGCAATATGGAAATTGGTTTGAAGAAGGTCAAGAGGATATAGAATACCAATTCAATAAATATGTGGTGGCTTATGAAGAAAGAGATGATGATTATGGAGCAGCAGCTAGTATTTTATATGATGCAAGAGCTTCATTGTGGGATAAGACGAAGGATGTTGGAGAAGATATATACAATCTAGGAGAAGGTGTAGTTAATTTTGGAGAAGATTTACTTAATTTAGGTGGAGGAATCTTTCAATATGGAATGGGTGGGACAGGTTATTTAATTTCAAAGATAACTGGAGATACTCCAGGTATATTTGATTATACTGAAGATAAATTTCATGAAACTAATAAGAAAATTAAATCTGTATTTAATAATCCATTTGAGGCAGTAGAAGATATGAGCCAACAAGTGTCTGATGAATATGAAGAAAAAGGGGCAGCACATGTAGTTGGTCATTACGGAACTCCTTTTATTGCAAATAAATTCAAATTTAAATCAATCACAGCTAGTGCTGCTGAAGGGCCTACAATAAGAAATAGAGTTCTTAATAACACTAATAATCCTCTTTATGAAAATCAAGGACTATATAGCAAAGAAAAATGGGAACAATTTTTTAATAGTAAATATGGAAAAGAAAATGTAATACATAAACCAAATATAAAATATAAAGAGGGCTATTATGTTGAACATACAATAGGTCCAATTAAAAAATTTACAGAAAGAAATGGAATTAGTGGTGGACATAACTATGAAGAATTTTTAAAGTATTTTGAAAGTGATTCTAATAAATACAAATTAGTTGAGTTAAATAGAACTTCTCATTCAGATGTTGAGGGAATTTTTGATATGGAATTTAAAGCAAAGTATGAAAAAATGGACTACACTGGGAAGAATGGGACTGGGGAGTATAAAACAATACCAAATGGGAATAAAACTTATAGTAAAACTTTATATGATTCATCTATAATTTCTAGTGATGAGATTATTGAATTAAGTAAAATTGCTATGGAAGAAGGATTAATTAATAAAAGAACAGTTGAATTAGGAAATCAAACTAAAATGAAAATATTAGGAGAAGCAAATTGCAAAGGAAAAATATTGAAGTTTGAAGGAATAAAAAATTTAATAACTGGAGAGATAGACAATGCTTATCCAGTATTAGAATGGAGTGTTGAATAATATGAATATATATAGTGAATTTTTAGAGAAAATGAAACAAGACGATTTTAATAAATATGCAGTTATTGATGTATTGAATTTATATGTAAATGGGAAAAGATTTTTTGAACGTTTAGAGGATTTTGCAAAGAAAAATGGTGAAAGAAGAGAATATCATGGAGTGATTTATTCAGAAGAATATGAGAAGGATGATGAAGGATATTTTGGAGAAAATAAAATTCTGTTCTATTCTGGTGATTATGCAGATGAAGAGGATAATCCAGAAGATATTGTTGAGTATGATGAGTTCTACAAGTATTTAGAAGTAGCTTGTGAATTTTTTCTTGAAAGAAATCCATCTCAAAAAGAAAAGGTTGAAGAATTAATACTGGAAATAAAGAAAACATATGGAATTTAATAAAATATGTTAGAAAAAGATTTTAAAGCAAACTTAATAAAAAGTATTATTGAATTAGGACTAAAAGAAGAAGCTAATATAAAGTTCACAATAAAACCAGTTTATGAACCAGGGAAAAAACTAAATTCAAAAGATGATTATATGAGGTTAGCTGTTCTAACAGATAAAAATCTGAAGGACAGATATTTCGACTTAACAGGAGCCGCAAGAATACTTTCTCACCCAGATTTATATTAACCACTTTGGATAAATGTTGAACTTATCAAAGAAAAAGAGAATGAATATGTAATTGAACTGAAAGTCAGTAAGAGGTTTAGAACTGAAGGTATATTGCAAAATCAAGAAACTGGACACCCACCATTTAAGGTAATTAAATAGATAGTATATATAAAGTCAGCTTTAAATTTTAGAGTTGGCTTTATTCATTGTCAAAATTGTTTTTAATATATGACTACAATAATGAAAAAAGATTCATTTTTTAGCAAAATTAGTTTATAATAAAATTAGGAAAAAATATGTAAGAAAGGGGTTTTGATATGATATTGGTAGCACCAATTTTTGCTATATTTAATATTTTATTTGTATATATTCTAGAAGTACATAAAGTATACTATGTAACTTTAATAGAAGGTGTTATTATTTTTATATATGTGTACACTCTTTTATCAAATAAAATTTTTTCACCAATTATGAAAAATATTAATATTACAAATAATGAGTTGAAAAAAATTAAAAATAATCTAATAATACTTTCCTTAACTTATATTATATTAAGTATATTATTCATTGTTAATGTATTACCAGAAGATTTAGAAAAGTTACTTCTAGTTTCAATTCCAGTTTTTATAACAGCATTATTATTTGATAGGGTACTTAAAATAAAAAAAAACTTGGCAAATTAATGCCAAGTTTTTTAAAATTCTAAATGATTACCAAGTTTGGCTATCTAACCAGTCAGCCCATGTCTTATAAATGCCAAGAAGACCAAGAGGTGGGCAAAACATTCCACCAACACCTAGTCCAAGATCAATAAGATCTCCACCATTGATAGTTTCTAGTTCATAGTTATTAATTTCAATAAAATTTTCCATACAAATCCTCCTCTATTTTAATCAATAAGTTTATATATGCAGTAACCTCCGCCTACAGCAGCAGCTACTCCGAATCCAGGGCCCCATAATGCAGCGATTGCTAAAGCATTACCTAAAGAAAGACCACCAGTAAGTCCTAATAGCACACTTGACCAAGGCCCAGAACCGGCATCAATACATGCCAATTCTTCAATTGATAATTCTATTGAATTATTCATTTCTAACATTGAAAAATCATCCTTTCAAAAATAAAATTTAATAATATGTGTAAAAATACACTTATTACTTATTCTTCACAAGTTTAATAATTCCTTCCAATAGATATAAAAAAATGATAAAATAGTCATATAATACAAAATAATATCGTAATAGTGTAATATAGTTAAAATATTAGATAATAAGAAGGAGTTAAAATGACTTTTTTAAAAAAATACAATTGTATAAAACAACATGATCAAAAAGATTGTGGTGCAGCTTGTTTAGCCACAGTAGCAAAGCAATATGGGCTTAAAGTTCCCATATCAAAAATAAGAGAAATTTCTGGAACTGATAAACAAGGCACTTCAGCATTAGGAATTGTTAGAGCGTCAGAGAGCATAGGATTTACTGCAAAAGGAGTTAAAGTTTCAAAATTAGAAGATATTTTTAGTGAATTTCCAAAACCTTGCATAGCACATGTTCTTATAGATAGAAAGTTGCTGCATTATGTAGTTATACATAAGGTTACAAAAGATGAAATTTTAATTGCTGATCCTGCAAAAGGTATTGTTAAGTATGCACCAGAAGAATTTTTTAAAATATGGACAGGAATTTTGATTTTAATGACACCTGCTCCAACATTTGAAAAAGGAGATGAAACAAAAGGATTATTTCAAAGATTTTGGGGTTTGATTAAAGTTCAAAAAAAATTATTAATAAATACATTTATTGCTTCATTACTCATAACTATCCTTGGTATTGTAGGATCTTTTTACTCAAAGTTTTTGTTAGATGATATATTGCCTAATGGGTTAGAAAATAGCTTATTAGTTATTTCTATGGCTATGGTTATTTTAGGAGTATTTAAGGTAATAACTGAATTTTTTAGAAGTATGTTATTAATACATATCTCACAAAATATTGATATACCATTACTCCTTGGATATTATAACCATGTAATTAATTTACCAATGAACTTTTTTGGGACAAGAAAAGTTGGGGAAATTATTTCAAGGTTTAATGATGCTACCAAAATAAGAGACGCTATAAGTTCTGCAACATTAACTCTTATGATAGATGTTTTAATGGCTATTGTTGGAGGTGTTATACTGTATACTCAAAGTTCAAAATTATTTACGATATGTTTTATTCCAATATTATTATATGTTATTTTGGTTTTTGTATTTAGAAAGCCTATTGAGAAAGTAAATAGGAATGTTATGGAGAATAATGCTAAATTAACATCATATCTAGTAGAATCTATAGAAGGAATAGAAACTATAAAATCATTTAATGGAGAAAAATTGGTTAATTTAGAAACAGAAAGTAGATTTATTAGGCTTATTAAATCTGTATTTAAAAATGGCTATATTGGTAATATGCTAAACTCTTTAAAAGGAACTGTTAAAGGGATATTCTCAATATCAATCTTATGGATAGGTAGTTTTTTTGTAATAAAAGGTGAGATTACAATAGGAACATTAATAAGCTTTAATGCTCTTTTAGCATATTTTATTGAACCTATTGAAAGAATGATAAATCTACAACCACAATTACAAAGTGCTATTGTTGCAGCAGATAGACTAGGAGAGATTTTAGATTTAGAGCTTGAAAGAACTGAAAATGAGGATAGAAAGATTAATCCTAAAACATTACTTGGAACTATAGAATTAAAGAATGTAGATTTTAGATATGGTACAAGAAAATTAGTTTTAAAAAACATTAATATGGAGATAAAAACAGGTGAGAAGATTGCATTAGTTGGTGAAAGTGGTTCTGGAAAAACTACAATTGCAAAACTACTAATGGATTTTTATGATGTGGAAAAAGGTGAAGTGTTAATAAATACTTATAATATAAAAGATATAAATAAAGAAGTCTTAAGGGACAAAATTTCTTACATATCGCAAGATTCATTTTTCTTCTCTGGCACAATCAGAGAAAACCTTGAATTTGCTAATCAATTTGCAACATATGATGAAATTATAGATGCTTGTAAAAAAGCTCAAATCCATGAATTTATTAATAGTACCCAAACAAGATATGGAACACTACTTGAAGAAAAAGGAGCTAACTTATCTGGGGGACAAAGACAAAGAATTGCAATTGCTAGAGCATTACTAAAAAAGCCAGAAATTCTTATAATGGATGAAGCTACATCTAATCTTGATTCAATTACAGAAAAGGCAATTGAAAATACTATAGAAGAATGCACAAAAGATGTTACTACAATAATCATAGCACATAGGCTAGGTACAATTATGAAGTGTGACAGAATATATGTTATGGATAAAGGCGAAATAATTGAAACTGGTACTCATGAAGAGTTGTTAGGAATGAAAGGATACTATTATAGACTTTGGATTGGACAAACTGGTGGAGTAATTGAGGAAGTAGCAGCAGGTAAAGGAGGAGAAGAAAATGAAATATAAGATACAAGAGCTTAAAGATATAACTGATAGCAGAGAAATAATGCAATCTTCTCCAACAGGATTTAGTAAGTATATGACATATATTATTTTAACATTATTAACTTTTGTAGTTATTTGGTCAGTATTTGCCCACAAGGAAGTATCAGTTAAGGCAACAGGAACAGTTAGACCAAGAACAGAAGTGAATAAATTATCAAGTAATACTGTAGGAAACATAACTGAACTTAATGTTAAAGATGGGGACAAAGTAAAAAAAGGAGATATTTTAGTCGTTGTTAATGGTTCACAGTATGAAGTTCAAAGAGATGTGCTACAAAGTAATATAGATAGCAAGAATAAGGATCTAGACTTAATAAATAAGCTAAAACAATCTATATTAGATGGTGAAAATAAATTTAGTGATAGTGATGATAAAGAAAAGGAATATAGCAAAAAGTATGAGTTATATGTTCAAAACTTAAATGCTAGTGGAAGCCAACAATCATTAAATGATGAGCAGAAACAAGAAATAAATAAAAATATTTCTGATTTAGAATTGCTTAAAAAAAGCATTGAAGAAGGTAAAAATTATTTAGATAAAAGTAATGCATTATATTATCAATATAATGATTATGTTTTAGGTATAAAAAAATATGATGATGCAATAAAAGCAGCAGAAGACAATATAAATAAAACTCAATCAGATTTAGATAAAATAAGTAATGCAAAGAATAGTTCCTTGGGTAATTCACAGCAAAACGCTCAAGATCTACTTAATGAACAAAGTAAAACTCAATTAGAACAACAATTAAGTACGTTAAAAGATAACCTTCAAAGTTATAAGGCGGAAAAAGATAAACTTAAAAATACAACTATTATGAATATTACTAGTGAAATTCAAAAAGGTAAATTACAATTATCACAAGTTCAAATTTCATCTGCGTCAAGCACATATAAAGAACAATATATTTTAAATTTAGATAGTAATATATCAAGTTTACAAAGTGCTATAGATCAAATTAAAATGAACTTGGAACAAGTGAATAGTCAAATTGAAACAACAAGCATTAAAGCTAACAGTGATGGAATAGTTAATATGCTTTCGGATATTAAAGTCGGAGATTTTATTCAAAATGGAACCCAAATTGCTTCTATTGTTCCAGAGGATGAAGCAAACTACAATGTAGAGGTGTATATAAGCAATCAAAACTTTGGAGAAATTAAAGATGGTCAAGATGTTAGTATTGAACTAGTATCATTACCAGGAAGAGAATATGGATATTTAAAATCTAATTTAACAAATATAAGTGTTGATGCAAAGGTTAGCCAAGAAAAAGGAACAAGCTATTATACAGCAACATGTCCAATTGAAGAAACCTCATTAAAGAACAAAAAAGGTGATAGTATTGATATTAAAAATGGAATGTTAGCTGAAGTGAGGATTATAAATAGGAAAGTATCTTATTTTAGATATTTTTTAGAAAAAATTGATATATTAGATTAAAGTGAGGTACAAAAGTGAAAGAATATATAAAAACGTTTGGAAAAATAATCTTTTTTGGAGGAATATATTACTCATTACAGTTATTTTGTGGTGTGTTATTTTCAACTTTCTATTTCTTAACACATAGAAATATTGAGTTAAAACAATTGATGGAAGAGGCTCAAAAGGCACTTTTAGAAAATATCTATATTTTAACTGCTATTTCAGCATTAATAACTGTTGTAATATATTATTTTATATTAAGAAATAAACAAAAAAATCTATGGGAAAGATGTAAAGTAAAAAGAATTCATAAATCAGATCTAATGATAGTAGGGGTTATTGGAGTTAGTGTTGCAATATTTAGTAATTCTATTGTATATCTATTTTCAAATAAATTTGATAGTTATAGTAAGGTAAATTCAATAATAACTAATGCATATGGATCTTGGGTATCTATGATATGTGTTCTTGTATTAATACCAATCTTTGAAGAAGTATTATTTAGAGGATTAATATTTAATGAATTAAAGAAGAAATTTAATATGTTTTGGGCAGTGTTATTACAAGCATTAATTTTTGCAATATTTCATGGTAATATTCTTCAAGGAATATATACTTTTGTATTAGGTGTAATTTTATGTATAATATATATAGAAACTAAATCTATTTTTGGAAATATTTTATGCCATATAATATATAATATGTGTGGTTCTGTTTTAGGACCTTTAGTATTGTATTATACATCAAGTTTTGTATATGTGGATCTTATATTAGGACTAGCAATAACTATTATACTTTTACTTCATATGATAAAAAGACATAAAATAATAAAATATTAGATACAGAGAGGATGAATATTTATGGAAAATACAATAAAAACATCAAAAAGCCCATTAATTTTAGGGATTCTAGGTTTAATTGCATGGTTTATCCCAATAATAGGACTACCAGTAAATGTAGCAGGAATAATTGTTTCTATAATTAAAGTGAAATCAGAAAAAACAACAATATCAAAAGTAGGACTAGCATTTAGTATAATAGGTCTAATATTAACTTTTATAAATGGATATTTAGGTTATCAATTAATGATGAGTAAGTTAAGCTAGTAAGAAATAATAATAAAATAAGTAAAAGTTTTATAGTATATAAAAATCCTTATGAGGCTAAAATTAGGTTTCATAAGGATTATTTTTTTATAAATATAAAATAAATAATAGAATATAAAATGTTAAGTCTACTCTATTTTAATATTATTGTATAAGTAAAGAATATCAAACCAATTTGACTTACTACCTTCTCTTTTTGATTAAGAATCATAATTCATTAAATTAGAGCATATTAAAAAAGCTCCAACAGTACCTAATTAATTATCCGTTGGAGCTTATTATATAGATTTAATCTTTTCTTAGCAGCAGTAGAACGTGAAATACATTTCCATTCAGCATAAGATTTTAAAGTATTACCTCTAAATATATTAAACACTAAAAGCTCTTTTTCAGAAGAGGTTAATTTATCTAATGCATTAAATAATTCAGAAGTAGTTATATTATAGATTAAATTATCTTCTATACAATTTGATTTGTTTTTATCTAGTGAGCCAAGATTTCCATCAAAAGTAAGTGTGTTCAATCCTTGAACCTGATTATTTTTAATGGATTTTTTTATAATAGCATACATGGAATTTTTAATTGCATTAGTAGCATAAGCTACAAATCTATGAGTTTCAGGATTGTATTTTTCAAGAGCATGAAGGAGAATAATATAACATTCGCTTTGGATATCTTCAAAATCGTATCTATCTATGTAAGTTTTCTTTGAGAAATTTATGATAAAAGGCTTGAATTCATTAATTAGTTTTTCTTTTAAGGTTTTATTTCCTGATTTTGCTGATATAACTAATGATTCGATATAATCATAGTTCATATAGATATGCCTCCTTTTAATTAAAGAGTTTAATATGTAAAAGAGTAAAGCAACTGAAAGAGAGCTGCTTTTTAATATTACAATGGGTGTAATTTGGGTATATGTATATATTACTAAATATGAAGGTTTGTGTCAATAAATAACAAATATGTTAAATTAATTGCTTTTTTAGGCGTTGATAATATTTAAGAATATATCTTTAGTGGAGGTGGTTCGAAATGAGTAAAATTAATACTCTAGCTATTGATATGGGGCATAATGTTTCTTATGACATAGGAGCTGTTGGTATTAGAAGGGAAGATGATCTAAATAGGGAAGTTGTAGAGACACTTATCAATTTGTTGAGGGACGTAGGAATTAATGTTATTAATTGTACTCCAAGTAATGCTTCAAGTCTTAATGATTCATTATCTCAAAGATGTGAAAAAGCTAATAATGGATGGGCTGATTTCTTTATTTCTATTCATCATAATGCTTGCCCTGGAGGTCATGGGGCAGAGGTTTGGTGTATTACTGGTGGACTGGCTGAAGAAGTTGCAAATACTATTTTAGGGGAGATTTGTAGTTTGGGATTAAGTAATAGAGGAGTTAAGGATACTAGAGATTTATTTGTTATTAATCAAACTTCTATGCCTGCTATTTTAATTGAGTGTGCTTTTTGTGATAGTGAAGGGGATATGAGTGGATATGATACTGGAGCTATTGGGAGAGCTATTTTTAGGGGTATTTGTAGAGTTTTTGATATTGATTGTAGTGGAGGGGAAGGTAGTAATTCAGGGGGACAAGATAGTTGGGAAGAATATTATACTGTTGCTAGTGGTGATACTTTGTGGGGGATTTCTAGGAAGTTTGGGGTTAGTGTTGATTGGTTGGGGGAGGTTAATGGGATTGAGAATAGGGATTTGATTTATGTAGGGCAGAGGGTGAGAATTAGATAGTTTGAGTTAAAGAGTATTCAAGATGTTGGATACTCTTTTCTATTGATATGGATGTAATAATTAAGATATATAGGGCTATTATAGGGGGATTTTATGAATGAATTGTTATTGTTAATGGGAAGATAAGAACAAATGTTTTGGAGACTAGGGGGTGCATTTTTGAATAAAAAGGAGTTAGGATATAGTGAGTTATGTTAACATAATTAAATAAAAACGATAAATACGTTTTTATTTTGAATAAATATTGAATAAGTAGTTAATATAATATAGTATAGATAATATAAAAACAAAAATAGTGATTTTAGGAGGCAAAGATGAAATTACTAAAAATCAAAGTTAGAGGTTTAAAACTTTTTAAAGACGAACTCGAAATAGACTTTTTTGCTGAACAACGTGTTGGTCCTGAAAAGAATGAAATGCTATATAAATTATTTTCTAATATTTATATTAATAATGTTATTGCTTTAATAGGAATTAATGCATCAGGGAAAACGTCAATTCTAAAAGTTATATCTTTTGTAATTAATATGTTAAATAATGAACCAATCAATAAAATTGTTTATAACGATATTTTAAATGGAATAAATTATGAGGATGAAGTGATATTTGAGACATATTTTTATTCAGAAGAAAATTATATAAACAAATTAAAAACTGTTGTAAAAAGAGATGATAAATCCCAAGATGGTGAAAATAAATATACAATTAAAGAAGAAAAACTTTGGAGAAAAAACTTAAGCTCAGTAAAAACTAAAAAAAGCCTTTTTGAATTTGAGAAATTGAATCCAGTTCAAATAAGAAATGCAGATGAAGAATTTTTGATGGAAGATGTTAGTATAATTATTTCCTTAAATAAAAAACATAATTCGCGCTTTTATATTAGAGATATGATAAACTTAACGAATACAAATCAAATTACTTTTACTGGAGAATTCCCTCCTGAATTAATAACTTTTTTAGATCCTAGTATTGAGTATTTAAATTTGAAACATGATGGTAAAAAATTAGAAATCAGATTAAAATTTAAAGAAAAAGAAGAAATTATTTTGTATGATCCAGTAGAACTAAATAATTACTTATCTTCTGGTACTATAAAGGGAATAAATGTATTTTTAAATGTCATGTTAGCTTTTAATAATGGGGGCTATTTGATTGTTGACGAATTAGAAAATCATTTTAATAGAGAAATTGTTTCTACATTAATACGATTCTTCATGGATGAGAAAATTAATCATAAAGGTGCAACTATAATATTTTCAACACACTATTCACAGTTATTAGATGAATTTGAAAGAAGTGATGATATTTATATTATCAGAAATAAAAATGGTATAAATGTTGAAAAACTTTCTAAAATATTGAAGAGAAATGATATTAAAAAAAGTGAAGCTTACCAAAGTGGTTATTTACAAGGTACTGCACCAGCTTATGAATCATATATTAATTTTAAAAATGCTATTATTTCTGGCAGAATTGATGAGGTATGATCATGGAATTAGAAGGATATATAGCATGTATTTGTGAAGGATCAGCAGAAGAAGCAATAATGGACTTACTTCTTGAAAATAATAAATTAATATTTAGTAAAGAGCAGCTGCTTGAAGAAAAGGTTATTAGATCCAGAGGAGCTAAAAATTTCGAGAGTAAGTATTTACGAAAGGCTTTTGGTAAGAAAATAACTGTCCTAAGAATTTTAGATTCAAGGGGAGAAAATTTTAAATTAAGTGCCGCTTATAAAGATAAAGTAAAGGTAATCAATATAATTACAGCGCCTGAAATTGAGATGCTTGTAATATATAAAGAAGGAAAATATACAGAATATAAGAAGTCTGGTAAGAAACCTAGTGAATATTGTAAAGAGAATCTTAAATATGGTCATGTTGTTAAAAATTATGAATTTGTAAAAAACTATTTTAAGGATATTGATGAATTAGTTAAAGCAATTTTCGAACATAAAAGGATTGCTAAAATACCAAAGGGAGAGAATACTCTTTTTGATTTATTAAAAAAATAATTAAATAAGTTAATACAAGGTGTTAATAGTTTAGATAATAAATGCGCTGATTGATAGAATTGAGGTTCTTGAAGCAACGCATTTAGTTTTTGTATTGAGGAATGGAATGAAAATTGAAAAGATGCAATTTTGAAAATGTAATTTTTAAAAATTACATTTTTATGTTTGCAATGTATTTTCTCTTATGGTATTATTCTATTATAGTAAAAAATTTAATTTTAGAAAGGCACAATATTTATGAGGAAATTAAATGAGCTAGTAGAATTTGTAAGCGGTTCGCCTCAATTTAGAATTACAGAAGCTTTAGATGAACATGCATCTGTATTTACTTATTATAGTCAAACAGATTTAATTGACGATTTAGTTGGGATTATTTCTGAGGGTATAGATAGTAAGAAAATAAGAACTTATGATGATGTAAGTACATTATGTGAGAATGATGTTATATTTAGTTTGATTACTGGAATGGCTACTATTATAAGGAAGGATCATGAAGGATATCTTTATACACAGAATTATATCAAATTAGTACCTATCAAGGATATTGATTCAAGGTTTCTGGTATATCTTATAAATGAAAATAAAATGATCAAGAAACAGTTCGTGATGGGATTGCAAGGATCACAAGTTTTAAAATATACACTGAAGCAACTAAAAGAACTAGAAATACCTAAAATGCCATCTATTGATAAGCAAAGGATGATTGGGCAAGCGTATTTTAATCAATTAAGACTTGAAGCTCTTAAGCTTAGGGCAGCTAAACTTAAATCAACTATTATTTTAGCTAATTTAGAGGAGGTTCTTAAATAATGACAGAGGATAAATTTGAAACAGAATTAATACAATATATTACTACTGGAGCCATAACAAAACCTGAACATTTAGAAGGATTAGGTGAATTTGTTATTGCTGAGAACAATGCTGATTATATAGTAAAATCAAAGTTATGGACTTATGAACCAGAGATTAAGACTACAGAACAACTTTGGGAAAATTTTAAAAAAATACTTGAAAGGAACAATCAAAATACCCTTGATCACCCACTAAGTGTTGTTGAGTTTAATCAAGTTAAAAAGGCTATTTCTAGCATTAAGACACCATATGAAGCAGGACAATTCTTATATGGACTTAATGGTGTATCTCAAATTGAAATTGATTTAGATGATGGAAGGCATGTATTTTTAACTGTTTTTGATCAAAAACAAATTGGTGCTGGAGATACAGTATATCAAGTAGTTAATCAAATTAAGCGTCCTGCAATTATTAATGGAAAGCAAGATCGTCGTTTTGATACTACGTTATTAATAAATGGATTGCCTATAATACAAATAGAAGAAAAATGTGATACACATAATGTTAATGAAGCATTAAATCAAATGCATCAATATTGTGATGAGAATCAGTATGGTGATATATTCTCAACATTACAAATTTTAGTGGCTATTACACCAAATAATGTGAAGTATATGGCAAATACTACGGCGGATAAATTTAATAAGGATTTTGCTTTTAATTGGCAAAGAAAAAGCGATAGTTCAATTGTACGAAATTGGAAAGAGTTTGCTGATTCAATGTTAAGTATCCCTATGGCGCATCAAATGGCTACTAATTATATGATTTTAGATGGTACAAAAAATAAACAAACATTAAAGGTAATGAGACCATATCAAGTGTATGCTACACAAAATGTAATTGAAAAGATAAAAAAAGTAGATTTTGAATTTGGAACTAATAAGGTAGGATACATTTGGCACACTACTGGGTCAGGTAAAACAATTACTAGTTTTAAAACAGCATGGCTTGCAAGTCGTATGCCAAAGGTGGACAAAGTGGTTTTTGTAGTAGATAGAATAGCATTAACTAAACAAACAAATGAAAACTACAGAGCTTATGACCCAGATGCTAGTGAAGATGCCATTGGGAGTGTTGAAAATACTAATAGTACAACAGAGTTAGGTAGAAAATTAAAAAGCAAAGATAATAATATAATAGTTACATCTGTTCAAAAGCTTGATACTTTAGTGAAACGTAAATCTTTTAAGGCCCCTGATAAAAATATAGTATTTATTGTAGATGAAGCACATCGTTCAACTGGTAGTGAAAATTTTGAAAAGTTACAGAAAGCTTTTAAGAAATCTGCTTGGGTTGGATATACAGGTACTCCAATGTTTGATGAAACTACAACAGGATTAAGAACTGAAGATATTTTTGGACCACTTTTACATGCATATACAATTCGTGAAGCTATTGCAGATAAAAATGTGCTAGGTTTTAAGGTTGATTTTGAAACAACAATTGATGAAGAACAAATGAAAAGAGAATACTTACCTGCTTTCTATAGAGACCGTTATCCAAATTGGACAGAAAAACAGATACAAGAAAAAATAAATAATTTAAATCAAGAAGATATGGATGATGCAATTGAACCAAGTTTTTATGATGAAAATATTGACCATGTAAAACTTGTAGTTGAAGACATCTTTACTAACTGGAGAAATCGTTCAAATGAAGGTAAGTATAATGCATTGTTTACAACACATGTAGGTGGTGGCAAGGCTAGTACACCAATGGCAATGATGTATTTTAGAGAGTTTATGAGAGTAAATGATGAGAATAGGAAGAATGGTAAACAAGTACTGAAGGTTGCAGTTACATTTAGTTTAAATTCTTCTAATAATAATACTATGCTAGAAACTAATAAAGGTTTATTTGAAGCCATAGATATTTATAATAAAGAATTTGGCACAAACTTTGGAATGGATGATGTTGCAGGGTATACACAAGATGTTACAAGTCGTTTAAATAAAAGTGCAGTAGATAAGAATTACTTAGATATTGTAATTGTTGTAGATCAACTTCTAACTGGATTTGATGCACCAGAGCTTAATACTCTTTATGTTGATAGAACACTAAAGGGGGCTGGGCTTATCCAAGCATATTCAAGAACAAATCGTATTGCAGATATGCAAGATAAACCTTGGGGACGTATTGTTAACTATCGTTGGCCTGCACATAATGAGAAGCTTATGAATAAAGCTTTGGCAATTTATGCAAATAAAGATTCTGCAATTTTATCAGATGAAGAACAACGTAAAGTTAATGAAAAAGATGGAATTGTAGCAAAACCTTTTGAAGATATATTTAATGAAGTAAAAGAGACAGTTGAAAATTTAAGTGATTTAACTAAAGAATTTCAAGAATTACCACCTTCAGAGAAGAAAAAGGAAGAGATGCTTGAATTAATACGTGATTACAATGCTGGTATGGCAAAACTTAAGCAATATGACTCTGAAGAAGTTGATGGCAATATAATAGGATTCAACTATGATAATCCAGATCAGTTAGTTGAAATGTTAGGTATGACAAGTGAGCAAGAGGTTATGCTTACAACAGTTTTAACAAATGAATTAAAGCAGCATATAGCAAAACAAAAGAATATACCTTTGTATCAAATTGAATTAAAGATGACACATGTAAAATATGTAAAAATAGACTATGATTATTTAACAGAACTAGTGGAACAACTATTAAATGAAGTTCACGAAGGTAAAAAGGAAGAGGCTAAGGAAACAAAGAATAAGATAGACCAATTTGCTAATGGATTAGATGATAGAAATTACGCTAATAAAATTATGAATGCTGCAAATGCTATTATTAAAGGATATTATCCACCAGCAGGTGCTAATGTAAAATATCCAATGAAATTAGAAAGCAGTGATGTTATAATAGAGCAAGCTAATAATGTAAGTTTAGATAGAACATTTTTAGATTTTAGAGTTAAATGGGGAATTACAGATATTATAACAAGTGCTGAAATGAGAGAACTATTCAGCAAACATCGTTATGGATTACAGGATTTAGATGATAATGGGCAAATAAGAGATATAGTTGCAAAAGCAACATTAGATTATGTGACACTGGCACATGATGAAAAAATTCAAGGATTATCAAAGATTAAGTATCGTAATAATTTACGTGATGCTATATATAAATTAGCAGATGAACAAGTAGAGAACTAATGTTTTTGAACTGAAAGTTTAATATTCAGTTCGGATAGGAGATAAAATGGATAAAAATAAAGAAAATGTACCTAAAATAAGATTTCCAGGATTTACAAGTTATTGGGAACAGCGTAAGCTTGGAGATACTCTAAAAGATTTAAAGAGTGGACTTTCTAGAATGCTATCTAGCAGTGATATTGGATTACCAGTAATTCGTGCAAATAATATAAATGATGGTATACTTGATATGCAATTTGATGTTAAATATTGGTATAAAAAAGATCCGCAAGGTGCAAAAACAGAAAATTATTTAGTTTATAAAAATGACATTCTTATAAATTTCATCAATAGTGAAGCAAAGATGGGAACAGCAACGATTGTATTAGATGAGCTTAAAAGAGATACTATATATACTACTAATATACTAAAAGCTCAAGTGAAGAAAGATTATTTTCCTTATTATTGGTTTACGTTAACACAAACTATGAAATATAAGACAGACATTAAAATTATCACTAAACCAGCAGTGAATCAAGCAAGTTTTACAACAGTAGATTTTAAAATGTTAAGCTATAAATTTCCAAGTACGGAAGAACAAAAGAAAATAGGACAATTATTTAAAAAAATTGATAGCCTTATCAATCTTCATCAGCGTAAGTTAGAGCACCTACAAGATAAGAAGAAGGGATTATTACAAAAAATGTTTCCTAAAGAGGGTGAAAAATTTCCGGAACTTCGTTTTCCTGGATTTACTGAGCCTTGGGAACAGTGTAAGTTGGGAAATGTTTATTCTTTTAAATATGGTGAATTTAATAATAATCCTGATAATGGTGGCCCATTCCCTATCTATGGAGCTAATGGAATTATTGGTGGATACACAGAATGGAATGCTGAAAACTCCTCAATAATTGGTCATATGGGAGCATATGCAGGTACAGTATTATGGGCAGAGGGTAAACACTTTGTAACTTATAATGGTACTATAGCAAAGCCAGCAGATGATTTTATTGATTGCAAATTTGGATATTATCTTTTATTTCAAAAAGAAATTAATAGAATTTGTGCTGGAAGCGGATTACCCTTTTTATCGTATGAACAATTAAACAAAATTGATGTTATCTATCCAATAGATTTAAATGAGCAGATAAAAATTCAAACGTATTTTAGTAACCTCGACAACCTTATCACCCTTCATCAGCGTAAGTTAGGCCATTTACAACAACAAAAGAAGGGACTTCTACAACAAATGTTTATCTAAAGCAAATTAATAAAAGAGAGGAAATAAAAATAATGAGTAATAATATACAATCAATTACAAGTAAACTTTGGGCTATGGCAAATGAACTGAGAGGCACAATGGATGCATCAGAGTATAAAAATTATATATTGGCATTTATGTTTTATAGATATTTATCAGAACATCAAGAGGAGTATTTGTTAAAGAATAATGTTATTGATGTTATAGATGGAGAGTCTATTAATGAATGCTATAATTCACAAGTAGATGAGTCTGAGCTTCAAGATTATTTACAAGATATTTCAGCAAGTTTGGGATATGCAATTGCGCCAAAGGATACATGGCAGTCATTGATTGATAAAATTAATGATTCACAAGTTATTCCTAGTGACTATCAAACTATCTTTGATAACTTCAATAAAAATGCAGAATTAAATAAAGAAGCAGTAAAAGATTTCCGTGGAGTATTTAATGATATTAATTTAGGAGATTCTCGTCTTGGGAATTCTACAAATGAGCGTGCTAAATCACTTAACAACATAGTAAAGTTAGTTGATGGTATTGAATACAAGGGTGATGATGGGAAAGATGTTTTAGGTGAAATATATGAATACCTAATTGGTCAATTTGCGGCTAGTGCTGGTAAAAAGGGTGGAGAATTTTATACACCACATCAAGTAAGTAAGGTTTTAGCTAAGGTAGTAACAGAAGGTGTAGAAAAAACAGATGGATTATTTAGTGTATATGACCCAACAATGGGATCAGGTTCTTTATTACTTACTGTAGGTCAAGAATTACCAAAAGGCACTCCTATGAAATATTTTGGTCAAGAATTGAATACAACAACATATAACTTGGCACGTATGAATTTAATGATGCATGGTGTATCTTACAATAATATGATATTAAATAATGCTGATACTTTAGAAAGCGATTGGCCAGATGGTCCAGATGCAAAAGGTATTGATAATCCACGTAGCTTTGATGCAGTAGTTGCAAATCCACCATATTCGGCAAAATGGGATAATGATGAAACTAAATTAAAAGATTCGCGTTTTAGTGAATATGGGAAGTTAGCACCAGCTTCAAAGGCAGATTACGCTTTTATATTGCATAGTATATATCATTTAAATAAGACTGGAACAATGGCTATTGTTTTACCTCATGGAGTTTTGTTTAGAGGTGCAGCAGAAGGAAAGATAAGAGAAACTTTAATTGGTAAAAATTATCTTGATACAATAATTGGATTACCATCAAATTTATTTTATGGAACAAGTATTCCAACAGTAATTTTAGTGTTAAAAAAGAATCGTGAAAATAAAGATATATTATTTATTGATGCAAGTAATGATTTTGAAAAGAATAAAAATCAAAATAATTTAAGAGATACAGATATTGATAAAATCATAAAAACATATAAAGAGCGTAAAGATGCTCCAAAGTATGCTCATTTAGCATCTATTGAAGAAATTAGAGAAAATGATTTTAATTTAAACATACCACGTTATGTTGATACTTTTGAAGAAGAAGAACCAATTGATTTAGAAGAAGTAAACAGGCTGCTAGAACAAGATAATAAGGAAATCGCTGAGCTTGAAGCTGAGATTAATGAACAATTGAAGATATTAGGGGTTAGCATTTAAATTGATTTATACAGGGAAGAGGTGGAAGTCATCTTCCTTGTATAAAAGATTGTCACACTAAGTTAGTAAGAGATGGATAAGTAAGTTTATGGCAAATTATTTCATGAGTTTTGGAAGCAGAGAAGATTATAAAAATAAAAAAGGATGTTTATTCAAAAGATATAAAAAAGAAATATTTGGTACTGATATTAAAGGTGAAGCTGCTATAGATGATATGGGATAGAATTTTAATTAATTTATTCTTTAAAGATGCTATTTTAACTATGGCTCCGCTTAAAAGAGTGGTGGACAGGTGTTCCACTAGTGCCACCCCTCTTCTAAGCAGAGCAAAAGGAAACTTTGGACCAACTTCAAGAAATAGAAAGTAGAAGTTCTATTATTTAAGATGATTTATGTAGTAGATAAAATTCAACCAGAGATATGCTCCTATTACATGAAACTAGTCCAAAGTAAAATATAATGGGTCTATTCCCAAACCCTTTGATGAAAAAATAGAAGGGTAGGGAATAGATTCTTTTTTATTTATTTCTTATAAGATATGATTTTAACTATGGCTCCGCTTAAAAGAGAAAGTGGACAGGTGTTCCACTAGCACCACTTTCTCTTCTAAGCTACGCAAAAGAAAACTTTGGACCAACTTCAAACAATAGATTGTAGATACTCTGAAATTTAAGATGCTTTAGGTAGTAGATAAAACTTAAGTCTAGATGTGCAGCTATTATATGAAACTAGCCCAAAGTCAAAATATAATGGGTCTATTCCCAAACCCTTGATAAACTTCAGAAGGGTAGGAAATAGATTTTTTTGATTTATTTTTTAAAGATGTCTTTTTAACTATGGCTTCGCTTAAAAGAGAAAGTGGACAGGGGTTCCACTAGTACCACTTTCTCTTCTAAGCTCCGCAAAAGGAAACTTTGGACTAACTTCAAGAAATAGAAAGTAGGAGCTCTCTAAATTAAGATGCTTTAGGTATTAGATAAAATTTAAGTCAAGATGTGTACCTATTACATGAAACTAGTCCAAAGTAAAAAAATATAAAATAAGGGACAGACTATTATCTGTTCCTAATAAGCTTGCAGATAATAATTTTACATATAGCTATAAATTAGGATTAAATATTAGCTAATTATATTTCTAATATTAGTTAAAAAAATATAATGTTATACCTATATATGCTACTATACCTATACTATATAAAAAGAAATAGGGCACCTGGTACCTGCACCCGAAAAAGGACAGGCTATTACCCTACATTTCTAAGTCCCTATCTGTCTTTCAACAAGCTCAAGCCAGCTATGAACTAAGAACTGTCAGGGATTAAGGCAAGTCCTTTTTCAGGTACCCGCAGGGGTGCAATGGTTTAAACTAGAGATTTTAATTGGTTTGGTAAGAATTTTATGAATTTTAAGATGCTTTAAATGTCCACCTTCATTTAAATTGTTTTATATGTGCTTTGTATATCTTCAGAAGAGGTTTTAATTGGAATATTTTATGAAGGCTGAAGAGGTGGACACAACCCACCCACCCTCCTTTTTCTTGAATGTTAAAATGTTCAAGTATTGTGGCTAAGCCTATGTTTATCGATACATCCTGACGCACAGCATCCACCGATAAACATAGACATTAGCCAATTTTATTTTTAGCAAAAATTTGTTTTGTACTGCATGTGTCCACCTTTCTTTCCTCGATATAACCCGATATATCTTAGAGCCCAACATTTAACGAATTCTAACGATGAAAGAAAGGTAGACAATCCCACCCTCCACCCTATGTGTTTTAATAATTTCCTGTAGTTTTAATTAAAGGTGCTGTAAGCAATAAATATGCTGGATCATCTCTTTATACAGATGGCAATAGATCTTTAGATAAAACTATTTTATAAAATTTTATTGACATATATACTCCATATGCATAAAGGTGATATGTTCCACCAGTTGGCAGGACTTCTCAGGGGGAGCTTGTCTATTTTATGATTAATTATTTATATTAGGATTTTAACTAGGTGGAAAAAAGGACATTGTAGCATATGGAGGTGGGCACTTCTTATAGTAGACAATCTCACATTTTATTGAGGAATGTTTTATTGAAAATATGTAAATAAAATTTTCTAAAAAGCTAAGATTTTAGTATAAAAAGTGGTAAAAATGACAATAATATAAGTATAAAGTAATACTTTAAAAAGTAATAAAATAACTTCTTAGGAGGAAAAGTAAATGGAATTTGTAGCAGAGAACGGAATAAGATTTAAGGATAAGAGAAAGGAATTAACTTTGGAGCACTTTATATCAGCAGCAGATGGTAATGCAACAATTTTTCTAATGAATGATATAATAGTTGATTTTGTAAATGGAAAGTACATAGGTAGTTATACTCTACCATTTTAAAGTCTTTGGGGGAGGGGATTTTATTTAAGAAAGAGGGAGTTAAGTATAAAAGGAATAGAATACTTACAAAAATATTGTAAGGAGAATAATATTACAGCTTATAAACTATCTAGGATAAGTGGAGTAAGTAACACTTATTGTTATAGACTATTAAGAGGAGAAATGAACAATCCAAGTATAAGTACAATAAATAGAATAGCTATATCATTAGGATTAAATGTAGGAGATTTCTTTGAATAAATTGCTAGTGTTATAGATAATGGATTAATTAGAGCGAAAGCTCTTTTTCTTTTGTTCAAAGAGCAGCAATAAAATATTTCGTTGATATATTTAGAAAGACTAAAAGACCTAACATGTTGCAAGTAAGGATAAAACAGAAATAAACCCCTATGTGATAGAATGAATTTTTAAACCACCAGGAAAGATATTGATAACTTGTACATTTTGAAGTAGAAAAGATTATGTAAAAAGAAGAGCTGTTGGTGGTTCATAGTGACTTTTGTTCACATAGGGTATATATGTCAATGAAAAATTTTAGAGGAAACTATTACTTTGATTGGAATTATAATAAGGTGCAAGAGCATAAATATTATTTCCTAAAAACAAGATTATGTTATTTTAATATTAATTATATATATGACTGGGTGACAAAAATGTAAGTTTTATGTCATGTTATATTATGGAAGATGCAATCTGTAAGAGATAAAATTAGCTATAAGGTTTTAGGAGGTGTCATTATGAGGGGGAAAAATCTATCAGTTATCTTTATTGTAACTGTTCTTGCATTATCAATATTATTTACAGTTGGAGGGGTTTTAGCAAATAATGATATAATATTGGCTCTGCAACAAGTTACACCACTTTTAGCAACAATAATTCTTATAGTATTGTTTCCTAAGGATAAGCTATATAAATTAATAGGAATAAAGAAAATTGGAAAAATCAGATATTACCTATTAGCATTGCTAATGCCTACTTTAGTATTATTTATAAGCTACTTTATAGGATGGGAATTAGGATTTTTTAAATTTGGAGGTCAAACTGAAAATGCAACTTTTGATTTTATAACAATAATGAAATTTATTAAAATACTTGCAATAAACGATTCAATCTATCTATTGAATTTTCCAATAGTTTGTATTTGGGCAATTGGAGAAGAAATTGGTTGGAGGGGATTTTTGCAGCCACAACTTATTAAAAATCTAGGAATAAAAAAAGGAATTATAGTAACAGGTATAGTTTGGGCAGTATGGCATTATCCACTTATATTTGGTGCAAATTATTATGAAAATGGTAATACTTTATTTAATACTATTTTGTTTTCTGTAACAGTAGTTGGTATGGCAATATTTATAGGATACTTAACATATAAAACAGAAAGTGTCTGGCCAGCGGTTATATTTCACACAAAATCAAATTTAACATGGCAAATATGTAGTGGAATGTTTATATCAAGCAATCCAAATAGTATATACATATCAGGTGAGGCTGGTATTGTTAATGTTATATTATGGGGAATTATTGCATTTGTTATATTTAAGAAACTGATAGTAAATAGTACATGTCATAAACTAGAGGTGAGTAGTGCAGAAAAGTAAATTTTAATTATGATTTATATAGTAATGGAAACTTTAACTTTCTAATTTATCTATGATAAAAATATATAAGGCACGGCCTTGGACAATAGCTTGTCAAAGGTGGACACCCCTGGGGCTGTCCAAGTGAAAGATAGTACAGTCCTGGCTTTGGACAAAAGTTTGTACAAAGTGGACACCCATTGGGGTAGTCCAAAGGATTTAGGGGACCACACATCTAAAATGATGAAGCCAACATAGGGAGTTATATCCGTATTTACGTGCGTAACTCATGATTGTAGCTAGTCTAAATGATGGAACTGCTTTAATAGCAAGTCTATCATTTGGACTAGCGTTTTTTTATGGCGTATTACATGCACCACCACGGCATAGCCATCAAGCTAATATCTCCAAAATATGTTTTGTGATATAATTCTTAGGATATTTATTAAAAGGATGGAAT
>NZ_JANDMF010000060.1:0-27410 GCF_031626875.1 Clostridium sp. SHJSY1 | reverse complement strand
TATAACTGAAATATTCAATTGAATCTAATAATTATATTAAATCAGAATTATAGAAATTAGTTTTCGTGACTACTCATTCTTTTATTTTTTCTAAACTAATTTATAATCTGATTCATCTAACAAACCTGCTGCTTCTTTATCTAATATAAGCACAACATCTTTGTGAAGGTGAAGGATTGATGATGGTATTTCTGGTCTTATTTCTCCATAAATAGTATCATGTATAGCTTGAGCCTTGTTTTTTCCACTTGCTAAAAGCATAATTTTTTTACTTCTAAATATAGTTCCTATTCCCATAGTAACAGCTTTTTCTGGTACCTCATCTATACTTTTAAAATATCTTGAATTAGCTAATCTAGTAGATTCATCTAACTCTACTATATGTGTGATATTTTCAAAATTTTCAGTTGGTTCATTAAATCCTATGTGAGAATTATTTCCTATTCCAAGTACTTGTATATCTATTCCACCAGATGATTTTATACTTTCATCATAATTAATACATTCTTGTTCTATATCATCAGCCATTCCATTTGGTACTTTTGTGTTTTCTTTTTTAATATTTACATGATTAAAAAGATTTGTATCCATAAAATAACGATAACTTTGATTATTACTTGGATCTAGTCTGTAATATTCATCCAAATTAAAAGATTTCACTTGTGAAAAATCCACTAATCCTTTTTTGTGCATTTCAACTAGGTTTTCATACATTCCAACTGCAGTACCACCTGTTGCAAGCCCTAAAATTGAATTTGGATTTAATGTTATTTGACTTACTATCATTTGAGCTGCCATTTTGCTCATTGCATCATAATTTTCACAAACTAATATTCTCATAATATTTACCTCTTTCTATTTTTCAAAAATCTTTTTGCCTTCTGATATAGCAAGGTAGCAATTCATCTCTTCATCAAAAATTGATATATCTGCATCCTTACCAATTTCTAAGCTTCCTTTTTTATTATCCACTCCTATAGATTTTGCCGGATTTAAAGATGCCATATTTATAGCCTCGTAAAATGTTAAATTAGTATTTTTAAAGAAATTATAAACTGCTTTATTTAGCTTCAATATGCTTCCAGCTAAATTTCCACTCTTAAGTCTTGCAGCGTTACCTTTAACATATACATCTTGTCCTCCTAAATCGTATTTACCATCTCCCATTCCGCCTGCTCTCATGCTGTCTGTTATAAGAACTATCTTTTCCCTTCCTTTATTATTTAATACAAATTGAAACATTTCTTTGTTTACATGAACTTCATCTGCGATAATTTCACAATAAGTTCCATTCATAAGAGCAGCACCAACAACTCCTGGCTCTCGGTGACTTATAGGTGTCATCGCATTAAAAAGGTGAGTTATATTAGAAACTCCATAATCTATAGCTTTTTTGGCTATTTCGTAATTTCCACTACTATGTCCAATTGATAAAGTTATATTAGTATTTTTCTTTATCTCTTTTGTAAACTCTAGATTCTCATCTTCTTCTGGTGCATATGTTATTATTTTTATAATATCTATGTAATCTTTTACAAGCTCAAAATTAGGTTTTAATATATATTTATCATTTTGAGCTCCCTTATTTCCACCATTAATAAACGGCCCTTCCATATGAACACCCATTACTTTTGCACCATAAATATTTCTATTCATACATTCTTTTATATTTTCAAATGCTCTATATATATCACTTTTCCCCATAGTCATAGTTGTTGGTAAAAAGGATGTTACACCATTTTTGCAAATTCCTTTACTTATGGTTTCAATAGCTTCTACTGTACTATCCATGGTATCTGAATTACAATTCCCATGTATGTGAATGTCTATAAGTCCAGGTGATATATACATTCCTTTTGCATCTATTATCTCTTTACATTCACTTGGTACTTCTTCACAGATATCAATAATTTTTTCATCAAAAATCAATATCTTATTCTCTAAAATATCATTTTTTATTATTATCTTTCCATTAACTATAGCTTTCATATTTCACCTCCATGATTAATTTTCATGTAATATCACTTCATATTCATGTTTGTCACTTAAAAATATGGAACTAGTATATTCCATTACTTCTTCTTTATCTGTATAAACCACTCTATCTATCTTTAAAGCTAAAGTAGTTATATCTTGATTTAAAAGCTCAGCACTTTCTTTATCTAACATAATTGGTTTTATTACTTGTTCAGCTCTCTTTGCTTTATGGTGATATCTATCTCTATACAGATTATATAGTGAATTTTCTTCTATTAACTCTTTAGTTAAGTCATTACACATATCCTTAAGTATATAAGCAATTTCTATAGCAAAAGAATCTCCATCAATATATCTAATCCTCTTGATCCTGTAAATTAAAGAATTTTTATCACTTACCTTTAATTTTTCATTTATATAATCTGATTCATGGCCTAAGCTAAATTCTAAAATATCACTTTTTACCTTAAAACCTTTTGAATTCATAATTTCACTAAAACCCTGAAGTTTTTGAAAACTATGCTTTTTCTTTTTATATGAAACAAAAGTTCCCTTTCCTTGCTTCCTATCTAATAGACCTTCATTAACAAGATTTAATATAGCCTTATTTACAGTCATTCTACTTACATCTTGAATTTTACAAAGTTCCCTTTCAGACATCAAATAGTTTCCTTCACTTAGCTCTCCATTTTCTATCATATCTCTGATTATCACAGATAATTGTGTATGAAGTGGTATATCTAAGCTTTTATCTACCTTTTTCATCTTCTCATATCCCTTCTTTGGTATATACCAATTGGACTATACCATTATATTACTCCATGTATTTACGTGTGTCAATAATACAAATTTTAACTTAATAAAAAAAAAAATCAGAGGCAAGTAAAATTTTAATTACTTACCTCTTCTTAAAACTATTTCTTATATATTTTTAATAACTACTACACTTAATTTGTTTGTATTTATCAAATGTACATATTGATTGTCTTCTAAAACTATAAATTTGTTCATTCCAAATATAATCTCTTCTACTCTACCAAAATACTCCACTTCTACAGCTCTCTCTGAATTGTAGCTAGAAAAAGTATCATAAAGATATGCTGTTTCACTATTTGCATCAAATCCACTACTATACTTTTTAAATGTTACTACTGTTAAATCATCTAAATTTATATAATGTTTATACCCATCTCCAGTATAAACTAATTTATTATCAAGTACTTTGATAGTATTGTAATAATCACATTCTACCGTTACATCTGCTCTTGATTTATCGTACCCTGATAATGTTTCATATATATTTACTTCTGATAACATATCAGCAAACTCAACTTGTGAATTAGAGTCGTTTAATTTTCTTATATTAATCATACTACTTTCCCCTTTACTCATTTATTGAAACTTCTTTTGTTTTATCTTTAAGAGCATATACCTTATAAATATTCCTCTTAACAGTCTCTGAATCACTTACATTATAGGTTCTTTCATAAAACTCTACTTTACCTAATTTATCTTTAAAATCAACCTCCGTATTATCAGCATAAGTTACAAAACAATCTAAATCTGTTACCTCAACATCAACAGATTCTTTTTCAGAATCCTTAATCTTGAATCTATAATATGTTTTTTCTTTTGAGCTATTATATAGTTCTGAAAAATAATATCCTTCAACATCAACTAAATTAGCTTCACCTTTATATTCTTCAGTATAAGGAGGATACTCTAAAGTTTTGTTCCTAGTGCAACTATAAAAAATGATTCCTATTAGGATTACTGCTATAAAAATAAAAATATATTTCTTATTTGAAGTCTTTTTCTTTGCCAACTTTTTATTACTCAACTTTTTATTGCTCATTTTTTTATTTATCCCCCCATTATTTATCCTCTACAAAGGTAGGTACATACATGCAGCATATATCAGTTATTTCTGAACCTACTCTAGTGTATAATCCTGAAAATTCATTTCCACATACATAAGCTCCAAACACAGGATACTTGTTATTTAAGGTTTGAGAAAATATATATTCCTGAAATATATATCCTTCTTCAAAGTCCTCTATATTTTTTATATCTCTTGATAGGACAATGCCCTTGCCTTCTCTTGATAAAATTGGTTTTGCTAAGAAATCATTTGTCTTTATTTCTTTAAACTCTAATGTTGTATATGGAATATGTTTTTCTATAAGTTTAATTTCTTCTTCACTAAAAAAATTAAACTTCAATAGTTCATAAATTAAAGCAAAGAATATTTTGTTCTGAGATATAATACTATTTGTATTATTAAGTGAAATAACCTTATTGTTTTCTAAAGCTATTCTCAGTCTTCCTAAATCTTCTGTTTCCTCATATTCTAACCAATCTAAAGGATAATATCTAAAGATAGCATCAACTTCATTTCCATATAATGTTGTTTCCCCATCTTTACTAACTTTTAGATCATAAATATTGCCTAAAGTAACAGTGATGTTTTCAATTTCTTTAAAAATATTCTTTATTGTATTTATAGTATACCAGTCTTCATAGTACAAGCTTCCTACTATAGCAACACTTTTAATATTTTTAACTTTTGAATATTCCTCTATCATTCTATTAGTCTGCTTTAATAACTTTTCTTTAAAATCACTATTAATATTTATCAAATTCAATTTATTATCAAGTTTTTTTAATAACTCCTCATTTATATATGCAGTTTCACATGTTCCTGCTGGAGTTTCTGAATTAATCTCAACTACTTTCCATGTTCCATCATTCTCTAAAATCCAATCCATTCTTCCAAGTAAACATAATTCTTCAGTATTAGAGTTCTTTATTATCTCTTCTAAATAACCTAAATTCAAAACATCCTTATATAATGAAATATTATTTTTAACAAAACTTTGTGATTTTTTAAATATTTCTGCCATTCTATTTGTAAGATATTTCAATTCTTCATATTTTTCTTTATCTAATATCAAAGGATTTGTGTTTATATATTTTGAAGTTCTAGAGTAATTCCCACAAAATCCATGCTTTAATAAAGAACCAACAAAACTTCTATAATCCACATCTGTACTAGCAATTTTAAAATATTCTTTCCTTTTTAAAATTGGAGTTACCCATGTTTCTTCTTCCTCAGTTAAATAGGTAGAATTGATTCTTACACAAGTTCCTATATACTCTTTTAAGGATATAAAAACCCCTAAATTAGCAAAAGCTTTTTCTCTATAGTTAAAAGCTCCATCAAAATATGGAATTACATCTTCTCTTATCTCACAAAATTCCTGCAAAATAAAATACTTCCCATTTTGAATACACTGAATTGCATATGATACACATTCAGCCCATTCTTCATCTGAATATAATTTTCCTATAAATACATCTATACTGTATCTGCCATACACTGGCTTAATTACCCACTTATCTTTATTCTGGATAGCAAGTTTTATATTATTCATATCTAATAATTCAGTATAAGGTAAACTCTTTCTTATTACCTCCATTTCCTTATTGGATAATCTTGAATCATTATTTTTTACTAATTTCCATAGATAAGTGTAAAGATTTTTACACTGACCAATAATTACTCTAGGGTCATTTAATAAAAGTAATTTTCCTTTTTGAAATAAATCAAGCATTTTTGAAAAACAATTAACTTCTTTTAAATACTCTGTAGGATATAATCTAATCACCACATCTATTTTTTCTCCAAAAGAATGTATTGAATCATCCTTATATTGAAAATTAGTGTTATTACATACTATAAATTTAAATTTCTCATTTTCAAATATACTTTTGAACAGCATCATTACATGGGTTTCTTCTGGTCTAGAAGAAGAACATAATAGAGCTATGATTATTTTTTCTTTATCTTCGAAATAACTTTCACAAATGCTATAAAGATTATTTTTTAGTTTTTTTAAAAAGCCATTATTTATATTATCTTCACTATTAACTAAAGATTCCATAATCATTATTTCTCTTTGTGCACAAGGCTTATCATAATTTAACTCACTATAAAAAACTCCTGTGCCATCATTTCTAACAAATCCATCATATCTTGTCCAAAGTAATGGTGCTAATGGATTCTTTAATTCTAATATTTCTTTTTTATATGGGAAATCAGGCATGTATGGTACTAAATCTTTAAATTGATCATTTATCCCTTCTATGATTCTAATAACAAGATTATTTAAAGTTGTACCAGTTTCTTTGAAATCATAATAATATCTATTTTCTAAATAAAAAGGTTCTCTTGTGAAAATATCATGATTTCTTGTAGAATGAACCATATGATATTTAAATAGTAGTTCGTTTATAAACCTCTTATCCAAATTCTTTTTCTCCTAACCTGTAAAACTAGTGGACTTTGAAGAACTATATTTATTCTCAGATGCTGATGCACTAGATTTTTTAGTTGACCAACTCTTCCATCCTGTATTAGTTGATTTATCAAAGTGACTATTACCACTACCAGAAACGTAGAAAAATGAATGACCATAATATCCCCCCCTAAAGATATTATCATTTTCAGCTTCTTCATCCTCTTTATCTTGTTTTTGCACTGTTTCTTTAAAATCATCATATTTTGAATTTGTACACCCCATAAGTACAGATCCTCCACTTATAGCCATAACAGTTGCCATTGTTAAAGACACTATTTTTTTGTTTTTCATTTTTTTCCCCCTATTTACTATCTAAATTTATAAAAGTCATATCAATTTTTTCTTCTTTTAAATAATCTAAATATTTTTGTATGTCCTCTTTAATATTATTTCTATATATAAATATTAATTTATCTATATTCATCATTTTAAGCACTTCAACATGAGGCAATTCTTCTTCTGTTATCTCATATTGATTATTAAATATAAGTGGATTTAAATAGTCATCAGTATTTTTATATCTGCTATTATCTAATATAAAACAATATGATTTTACATTTTCAATATTCTTAAAATTTAAAGAATAATTAACTATTTTATTATGAATTATGTTATTACCAACTAGCCCATAGTCATGAGCTATATGATTAAAAGATAAAATAGGCTTTATATCTAAATCATTATTTAACATAATACTAAAGTCTAAATTTTCTTCTGGATCAAGATCACTAATTAAAAATGTACTTCTCAAATCACTATTTATTTTAGATTTTAGCTTCTCAAAATTATTTTTATTGATTTCATCCATATGAAAATCTATATCATTAAAATCTGCTGTAGATAATGAAGCCAAGGTTGTACTCTTTACATAACACTCAAAAATATTACTATTTTCACACCAATTATTGTAGCTCTCTATAAATTTATCCAATATTATTAATCACCCTACTTTTCCCCTATTTTTCTTGAATTTATAGAGGTTATTATATCACAATTTTTTATGTATTTCATTGGCTTAAAAATGCCAAAACCGTACATAGAATTTATGTACGGTCAATCTTATTTCATATTTAGTGTAATATTTCATCCTTGCTTTAATTCTCTAGTTCTCTCGTTAATTTTTCTATATCATCTATAATATTTCCAATATAATCAATTGTGTCAAGCAAAGGCTTTTCTGTAGTAATATCTACTTTAGCCATTTTAGACAACTCAACTGGAGTTTTTGTTCCTCCAGCTTTAAGTACTGTTCTCCAATCATCTATAGCTAGTTTTCCCTCTTTTAAAATTCTCTTACTTACTTCTGTTGCTATAGTTAGCCCAGCACTATAAGTATATGAATATAATCCATTGTAATAATGTGGTTGTCTCATCCAAGTTAATTCTGCTCCATCTATTATTTTTACATCATCACCCCAGAACTTTTCTAGTACACCTCTTTTTATTTCATTTAAAGTTGTAGCTTGAATACTTCCACCTTTATCTACTATATTGTATACTTCCCTTTGATAAGCAGCTTCCAATAGATGAGTTACAAAATTATGATAATAAGTGCGCCCTATTATAGAAGATAAAACCCATCTTCTAAATCTTGGTTCATCATTTATTTTCATAAGATAATTTGCCATTAACATTTCATTCATGGTTGAGGGAGATTCTACAAAATATAAGGATACATCTACTCCAAATATATTTTGACTATTATTGCATAAATAGAAATGTCCTGTATGCCCAAGTTCATGTGCTAGTGTAAATACTTCTCTCATCTTTTCAGTCCAAGATATTAGAATGTAAGGATGACTTCCATATGGTGCTTCACAAAATGCCCCTGTTGATTTTCCTTTATTTTGAGCAAAATCAATCCATCTTTCATCATAAGCTTTTTTTATCATGCCTAAATAATCTTCACCTAATATAGATAGTGCTCCTTCAATATATTTTTTAGATTCTTCCACAGTTACATTTGGTTCATATTCTGGATCTACTGAAAGCTTTAAATCTGCAAAAGTCATTTCATCCAAGTTATGAATCTTTTTTATGAGTCTTGCATATTTTCTCATATGAGGAGCTAGTTTCTCCATTATCAAATCAATTTGTCTATTATAAAGACCTCTATCTACCTTTTGGGAAAATAATAGACTATCTATAACAGAATCAAAACCTCTTAAGTTAGCTATTATTTTCTCCTTTTGCACTTGTGTTTGATATGCAGCTGCTATAGTATTTTGATACTCTCTTAGTTTAGATGAAAAAGATTCAAATGCAGCTCTACGAATCTTTGTATTATTTTCATATTCCCACTCATTTTCAAAAAGCCCAAAGTCAAGAGGATATTCAGTTCCATCTACATAAAAACTATCAAAATGCATATCTGAAAGTTTAGCTTTCTCATATATATTATATGGTGATTCTAATATTCCATTTAAAGAAGCTAATACTCTTTCTGTATCTGGATGAAGAGCATGCGGTTTCCTTCTTTTTATTTCATTTAAATAATATTTATTTTCTTCTGATTCATTTATAGCATCATTTATTATATTTTCTTCGCATTGTATAATCTCACTATTTATAAAACTAAGCTTACTATCTATATCAGATATTACATTCATTATTTTCATAGCTCTATCTTGATTTTCATTATTTGTATGATCAACAGCAACTGATAAATTTGAATAGATTATAGTGAGATCTCTAATTTCTTTTACTTTTCTAAATCTCTCTAAACATTCATTAATTGTTTTAGAATTATTTAGTTTTCCTTTATAATTTCTTTCTATTTCTAAAGTTATATTTCTTAATTCACTTATTGCTGAATTAAATTCTTCTTCTCTTTTATAAATATCTGACAAATCCCATGTTAGTGATTTATCTATATCCTTTCTTTCTTTTAGAATTTTCCCCATTTAAAATCCCCCTTTTTATAAATATTACCCTCTATGCACTTTAAGTAAATTATTAAGTACTTCTTTTTCAAAATCAATTTCTGAACAATTTCGTATACCTAATTGTCTAAGCAAGGATGAGGCTGGGCACCACCCTTGAAAAGCATGTTGTAATAAAAAACCTCCTACTATTCCTGTAATAGAAAACCACTTTTTATCTACTTTTGTTCCAAGTATATAACTGAATATCAATATAGCACCTGCATTCGCTTGAAGTAATTTTTCAACATCCCATTCTTTATTTAGTTTTGCTATTCTGCATCTAATTTCATCATCTGGTTCATTTGTGTAGTCTTCAATATTTTCTAACGTTTTTCTTTTAATTTTTGAATTCACACATTTATTAGTATTAATTTTCATTCTTTTTCTAGTATCTGCAAAACAACATTTCATAAAATACCTCCTAAATTTACTTAAATTATTATTGCTTGTCATTATTATGTGCAAAAATAAAATAATAATTATTAAGATATTAAATTTAATTTTTTAATACTAAAAGAATAACATAAAGCTCATTTTTTAACATTTACTTCCATTGAATAATAGATTCTATTTTTCGAATTAATTGTTTAGCTATCTTATTGTGTGTTTTTATACTAGGATGCCAATCTGTTCCTATGCCATCACTTTCTGATTGAACTTCAAACCTCATTGTATGAATCTTTGAATCATTGGTTTGATTTATAAATGTTACAACAGCAGTTTCAATTGCTGGACATAAGTCTTGCCCCATGACCCCTAATGAACAAATTATTTCTGCATTAGGATTACAACTTCTAACTTGCTTTAGTAATTTATAGTAGCCAACTATAAATTGATTTATTCTATCTTTAAAGTTTTTAGTATAACTATTATCATTTGTTCCTAAATTAATAACAATTATTTCAGGCTTAAATAAATTATTATCCCAAAGTTCATATTCTGAATTTCCTAAACTTTGATCTAAACCAGCATCTGTATATTTATAAAGCATTGGCATAAGCCAGTCAGTGTTTGGAGTATCTACTTCTGTCCATGATGATATTATTCCTATACCACTCCATGAAATACAATTAAAATCTGCATTAAAATGTTGTGCTGTTTTAGCTGCATATGCTTTAAAAGGATTTTCTTGAGCTGTATTAAACTCATCAATATTCCAATTGCCTTCATTACCATATCCACATGTTATAGAGTCTCCTATAAATTCAATTAAACGGCATCTATTTTCAGTAGGTTTTATATTTCCATCAAATATTATTTCTTTTATACCTACCTTTGCAAATGCTGCTTCAGACATTTTTACTAATTTTATTTTAACTGTTTGTGGTATACTTGATTCAAAGATTTTATAAATATCTTCATCACTTTCTAAGGGAAATCTCTTGCTAGGTGCACATTCATCATTTATGAAAACAGCTACCCATCCTTTAAATATTTCATCCCACTTAGAATAATCACTACATAGTACAACACTAACTGCTCTTCCAGTAAACATAAATTCTATTCCAGAACAAGAATAATTAATATATCTAATCCCATCTATAATCCTTGTTCTTCCTAAAACTTTAACATTTTCATCGCTTGCTTTTACATTTTTCCCCATAACTCTCCTCCATTTTAAATCAAATCATCATATATACGTTTACATTAATAAAAATAATCCATCCTTAATTGAACAATACTTATTAAGGCTATGTTTTTAACTTTAATTAAAAACATAGCCTTATTTTTTTATCTATTATTTATCTAACAACTTGCCACCAACTGATATTAAATCAGATTTATAGTTTCTAATCTTATTCATCAATTCATTATTTACTGTATCCGATGTATCATCTTCTGGTGTAAAATTCCACGCAAAATCTCCACCATTAACTCTACCAGCATAAGTAGTAACATTATTTTCAACATTCTCTGGTGCATCTGGCGCATAATCATACATAGCTGAACTTACATCAAAGTTATTATAAGTTGTCCCTCCTGCTAATGTCTTATATGAACTTGGAACTACCTCACTTCTTGTTGTAGCTAAATATGCATCAAATTGAGTAGAATCTTCGTTTGCATAGACAAGCCTCTTAGCTCCATCTATCTTATTATTGAAAGCTTTAATCATACCACCATTTTCTCCTGAAAAAGTTCCTTCAGGATCACTATAGATATCAGTTCCTTGTAATGAAGCTAACATTGGATATTTACAATTTCTAAAGTAATTTGCTTCTACAAAAGCTGAAGAACCTTTTGTAACTCCAACTCCATATTTTGAATTTCCATCAAAATAATTATTATAAATGTGAACTGTTCCAACTCTTATACGTGGATGTCTTGAATCTGAATGGTCAAACCAATTATGATGATATGTTACATGGAAATCTTCACTATCCCCCATTCCACAAAGTGAACATTTACCAGAATCATAGTAATGATTATATGAAACTGTAACATAATCTGATTTTTTTACATCACTAGATCCATCACCTTTAACTTGGTCTTTATCGCTTCCTGCTGACCCATAAAATATATCATTATTATGAACCCAAATATTCTCATTGTCTGTATCTAAGGATATTCCATCATCTGGGAATAGCATAACTCCAACATTTCTTAATTCTACATTATGGGCATCTCTAATAAGAAATCCCCATCCATATGCTGTAGCATCTTCTCCTACCCCTTCAAAAGTTACATTATAGCATCCTTTTAATTGCAAGTATCCATTACCATTAAGTCCATTAATATCAGATGATTTGATTTCGCCAACCATACGAATGATAAGTGGATTTTTATCATATCCCTTTTGACGCTTTGCTAAAATATCTACAAGTCCTGTACATGTAGTTTTGGTCCCTTTTTTATTAGTTATAACATCTGCTGTTACTGAATTTATATTTTGAGCTGTAATATATACTATTTGGGCATTATCAGCTACAGTTCCATCGTTATTATATCCCCCTGAACCTGTCCCCATTGGAGATTCTGAAGAAAATGCAAATCCTTCTCTTGTATGTGATTTAACATTAATTGCTTTTGTAACAGCTTCGTCTTCACTAGCTTCTTTATTATTTATTATAGGAACTATTTTTATAACATAACTACCTTCTGAAATACCTACAATATCAGCTCTAAAATAAGATTGATATTGTCTAATTAATTTATCATCTATTTTTTTATATTCAGAGTCAGAATCATTTTCTGATTTATAATAAACATTATATCCAGTAGCACCTTCAACAGGATGCCATTCTACGTTTGCTGATTCTAACCATCCTTTGCTCTCTAATATAGATACACTTTGTGTAAGATTTACAATTTCTTTAGTTTGTAATAATGCAGAACTTGCATTAATGTTTAATGCACTAGCTTTAGTAGCAAACATTGGTGTCATCACTATTGATGATGCTAAAGTAGCTAACATTACATGTTCTGAAATTCTCTTCATTTGACTAGTGTTCTTTGTTCTTTTTCCCATTTTACCATTTCTCCTCTTATTTTCTTCTTCCCTTATGTCGAATTTATAAGCATTATAGTGTTTGTGGGAATAATTCCACAATATTACATGTATACACCAATCTAATTATTACAAATAATATAAATAATGTCAACATAGAATAGCATTTATAAAACCATAGAATATCTGATTAATAATTTCTGAAGAAAATCATTTTCAAAAAAATAAACTCACATAATACATTTCTGTACTATTGTGAGTTTAAAAATTATTATATCTTTATTATTTTACTCTAAATCTTCTCCATTTGTTTCTATAACTTTTTTATACCAATAGAAACTCTTCTTTTTGGATCTATTTAAAGTACCATTTCCTTCATTATCTTTATCAACATAGATAAATCCATATCGTTTCTTCATCTCTCCTGTTGAGGCGCTCACTAAATCTATACATCCCCAAGGTGTATAACCAATAAGTTCTACTCCATCCACATTTACAGCATCCTTCATTGACTTAATATGTGCTCTTAAATATTCTATACGATAATTATCTTCTATAGCACCATTTTCATCTAGATTATCCACAGCTCCCAATCCATTTTCCACAATAAATAATGGTTTTTGATAACGATCATATAATGCATTCATAGTGATTCTAAGTCCAAGGGGATCTATTTGCCATCCCCATTCACTTGCTTTTAAATATGGATTTTTCAATGTTGCAAATACATTTCCTTCTGTTTGTTTATTTACATCTGGATCTGCACTAGTTAACCTAGAAGAATAATAACTAAAAGAAATAAAATCTACTGTATTATTCTTTAAAAGCGCTTCATCCCCATCTTCCATTTCTAAATTAATATTAAGTTTTTCAAGCATTTTCTTTGCATAACTTGGATATTCTCCACGAGATTGTACATCTATAAAGAAATAGTTTTCTCTATCCTTCTCCATTGATCTCCACACATCTTCTGGTGCACAAGTATTTGCATAAGTATTTCCAGCAGCTAACATACATCCTATTTTAAATTCTGGATTAATTTCATGTGCTATTTTTGTTGCCTTTGCACTTGCAATTAATTGATGATGTGCTGCTTGATATTTTACAGTTTCTTCATTTTCATCTTCTTCAAAAATAAGGCCTGCACCAATAAAAGGTAGATGAAGAAGCATATTTATTTCATTAAATGTAAGCCAATACTTTACTTTATTTTTATATCTATTAAATATTACTTCACACAATCTTTCATAGTAATCTACCATTTTACGGCTTCTCCATGAACCAATTGTATTTACTAGATTCATTGGAACATCAAAGTGAGTTATGGTTACTAATGGTTCTATACCATATTTTAAGCATTCATCAAAAACATTATCATAAAACTTTAAACCTTGTTCATTTGGTTTATCATCATTTCCATTTGGAAATATACGAGTCCATGATAAAGATAGACGGAAACATTTAAAACCCATTTCTGCAAATAAAGCTATATCTTCTTTATAAGTATGATAGAAATCTATAGCTTCATGGCTTGGATAATAATGTTCATTATCACATTCTGTCATTTTTAATTTTCCAAGCATAACTGGAAAACGATCCTTTCCTGCTGGAATCACATCAACTGTAGATAATCCTTTGTTTCCTTCTAAGTATCCACCTTCACACTGATTAGCTGCTGTAGCTCCTCCCCACAGAAATCCTTCTGGTAATTTATTTATAATTTTAGCCATTTTCATACCTCCAAAATCCACAAGATTTCATTAACAAAAATCTTGTGGATATTATTAAATTTACTTAACTCTCTAGATCATAACAGTTAATAAATCTTCTTTACATTCAATAGATTTTTTATCTGTTTCAATTATATCTAAGTAGTTATCTGAATTAGTTACTACTATAGGTGTTATTGTTGAATATCCTTCATTTTCTATTGATTTAATATCAAATTCTAATATAACTTGCCCCGCCTTTACTCTATCTCCTTGTTGTGCTCTTGGAGTAAAATATTTACCTTCTAGTTGAACTGTATCCATTCCAATATGAATTAATATTTCTGCCCCCTTATCACTTGTAATTCCTAATGCATGATATGTTGGGAACAATGTTGTTAACACTCCATCTACTGGTGCAACTACCTTACCTTGCGATGGTTTAATAGCTATTCCTTTTCCTAATGCTCCTTTTGAAAAAGCTTCATCTTTAACTTCTGATAATGGTGTAATATCTCCTTTTAATGGACTAACTAATACTTCTTGTTTTACTAAAGTATTCACTTTAGTTGTCTCACTTTTATCTGCATCATCTTCAAATTTAGTAAATAACATTAATAAAAATCCTACAACTAACCCAACTACCATAGCTATAGCCATTCCATAAAATCCTTTATCCATTCCATTTGGCCCAATATAACTTGGAAGAGCAAATATTCCCATTCCTCCTATCATATATCCTTTTGACCCAAAGAATCCTATTATACCACCACCTATTGCTGCACCTATACAACTTAATACAAATGGTTTCTTTCTTGGTAATGTAATACCATAGATAGCTGGCTCTGTAACTCCAAATAATCCTGAAACAACTGCTGGTATTGCTATTGATCTTAACTTACTATTTTTAGTTTTTAATAATATTGCAGCAACTACACCTGTTTGAGCAAATGAAGCAGCTATTGAAAGTGCTAAAACTGGATCATACCCTAATGTCGATAAATTATTCATAGCAATAGGTACTAATCCCCAGTGTAAACCAAACATAACAAACACTTGCCAAAATGCACCGATAAACAAACCTGCAATAATTGGGCTGAAATTATAAATAGATAATGTAATAGCTCCAAGTAATTTACCTGCCCATGTTGCAATTGGCCCAATTGCTAAAAATGTTAATGGTACTACTACTAACAATGTACAAAATGGAACTAAAAATGTTTTAACTACATCTGGTATAATCTTCTTAAAGAATTTTTCAACTTTTGAAGCAACATATACTGCTAAAATTATTGGAATAACAGTTGAAGAATAATCCATTAATATAACTGGAATATTTAAAAAAGTTGTACTTACTGATGATTCAAACATTGTACCTGTAAATACTTTATATAAAGCTTCCCCAGTAGTTAATGCTAAAATTTTAGGATAAACCAATGATGCTCCTATTGCCATTCCAGTAAATTGATTCAAATTGAACTTTTTAGATGCTGTAAATCCTAAAAAGATTGGGAAGAAATAAAATAAACTATCTCCAATACCATTTAAAATTATATATGTTCCATCCTTATCTGAAAGCAGCCCTAATGCCAAAAATAGAGCATTAAATCCTTTTATCATACCAGTTGCACATAACACTCCAAGTGTTGGTGCAAATACTCCTGATATCATATCTATAAATTTATTAAATAAACTCATTTTTTCATTGGATTCCCCTTCTGATGATGTGGCAAATCCACCAATTGCAACAACGTTGTCAAAAACATCTGGAACATGATTTCCAATAACTACTTGATATTGTCCTCCACTTTTTATTACAGTTACTATTCCATCCATATTTTTAAGCACTTCAGTATTTGCCTTATCTTCATCTTTTAATTTAAAACGTAGACGTGTAACACAATGAGTTAAGCTGTTAACGTTTTCTTTACCGCCAATATTTTTTATAATTTCTCTTGCTAAACTTTCATATTTCATAATTTTGCTCTCCTTTATATAAATTTAAAAAATAATATGTAATAAGTACTAAGTAATAATAAAAATAAAAAAGCGACACCGTAAATAGATAGTATATATTTAAGCTCTATCTATTATGGTCTCGCCTGCTTTACCAGTAACAATCCAAAATTTATTCAGTTATTATAGACCCCTCACATAATGTACAAATTTTGAGTATAAAAAAAACCTTAACTAATAAAAAGGAGCATATAACATCACTTTCTATTAATAAAGGTATCGCCTGATCGAATCAGTAACAATCCAAAACTCTTATGTACGCTTCATGTAAGCGTTATCCATATTTTTATTATATACTCCATTTTATTAATCGTCAATATCTTTTTATAAAAATTTTTTTTATGATACTTTACTTTCTTTACCCACTTCATTTAGTGCACTATTGCCTATTAATCTTGATAATTTACCTGTTAGTAACTTTACTGTTATAAATGAAACTAATGGTACTGTTAAAACAACTCCAATACTGCCTGATATCCCCTGCATTATCTCTATTCCAATAGAGTACATATTAATAATTTGATTATATTTCATACTATAAGCATAAATAAGGATTAATGTGTTAATAGCACCTCCTGTAAATGCTAAGATAAGAGTGTTCGCCATTGTACCCATCATATCTCGTCCAACATTTATGCCTGAAATAAAAAGTTCTTTACTACTTAATTTATCATTTTTTTCATAAATTTCATTTATTGTAGATGCTATAGATATACTAACATCCATTACAGCACCTAATGAAGCTATAAGTATTCCAGCAAACAATATTCCACCAACACTTAAATTAGTTTTAGTTGATAAAAATACTAATTCTTCAACCTCTGCTACATTATAACCTGATATCTTAGCAAAATATCCAAATAATGTGGCAGCCCCTCCTGCTAAAATTACTCCTAAAATAGTTCCTAAAATTGATGATATAGTCTTCACACTAAAGCCTGCAATCAAATACATTGTAACTATTGTAATTAAAATTCCTACAATGACAGCTGATAAAAATGGTGAATACCCCTTATATAGCATAGGTATAAATAGAAATACTATACAAATAAAATTAAAGATAAGTCCTATTGCAGATTTAAATCCTCTTTTACCTCCTATTGCCCAAAGAATTAACATAAATAATCCTACAAAAATATATATAATCGGTCCCCTATTATAACTATAAACTGAAGCTACGTAATTATCTCCCTCAATACTCAATGAAACAATAACCTTCATATTTTCTTTACATCCAGCTCCATAAAGATAGCCTGAAGTACTAGTTGCATCTATTATTTCACCCTTTTTACTTCCACTTAACATTCTAACTTTAACTTCTTGATTTCCAACACGTGACCCATCAGCTTCTATATTATCTTTTATAACTTCTTCAACAACAGCTTTTTCATACTCTGTTCCATTTTGATTTACTAATTCAACCCTATCTACTTTATTAAAAAAATATAAAAATATAAAAAAGCTAAATGCTAGAGCGATTATTATAAATCTTCTAATATTACTACTTTTATCATTTAATAGTTTTAAAAACATATTTCCCATCCTTCATTCCTATATTGAAATTATAAGGAGTATCCAAATACCCCTTATAATAAAACTTATCTAATTTGCCTCTTGATGTTTTTTCTTTTTAATTCCATATATCAATCCAACAAGAGCTACACAGCCTGCTGCAATGAAAGGAATTACATTAACCTCATCGCTTGTTTTAACCCTACCTGTGGTTTCTACTACACTATCTGATACTGATGTATTTTCTGCTTTTGGATTTTCTTCCTTTGGATTATCCTTAACAACTTGTGAACCAAAATCATCTAATGCTTTATTTAATTTAGCTATGGCATTATCTACTACTAATTGATTAGATTCAGGCGAATTTAAAACTTCTTTAATCTGTTCAATTACTGCATTTAAAGCATCTTTTGCTTCAGCTGGATATTGTCCTTTCTCTGTTCCTACTACTGCACTATTTAATAGAACTTGTGCCTTTTCTATTAAATCTTTAAGCCCTGTTTTCTCCCCCTTTGCTTCAATATTATCCATACTGTTTTTCAAATTAGTATACGCATCGGCTATTTCTTGTGAAGTAGCAGAAACTTTACTTGTTATTATTTTTGCAGAAGCTAAAGCCTCTTCCAACTTTCCAAAACTTGAAGGTGTATATACGTCTTTCTCTCCTATCTTCTTTTCTCCACTAGAAATTAACTCATTTAATTTTGTTTTATCAACAGATTTTATAATTGAAAAAGTATTATCAATCTTCTCCCCAGTATCTGTTCTATAAGTGTTAATTGTGAAACTTACTTCATCAACATTAATAGTAGAATAGGTTGGTATATCTTGTTGCCACCTTTTTGCTATATAAGATTGTTGATGTTGAACTAAATCATAATATTTACTACCTGATGCTGAATTTGCAGTCATATAAAGTATTCCGCTTGGATCTACTACATTTCCGTTTTTATAAGTTACATCTTCTTTAACATTTTGAACTGCATTTGGATCTTCAATGCTCTTTAAATACTCTTTATATTCATTAGGTGTATCTTTTCCAGCTAACTCATCACTAAACTCTTTTGAGAAATCAGAAGAGTTTATAATTTTAGAGCTATCTGCTTTTCCACCCTTTAATATTAATGATCTTGAATAAGTATGGTCATGTCCTGTTAAAACTACATCTACTTTATTTTCTTCTAATATAGGAATTAGGCTATATCTTAAATTCACTATATCTGGTTCATTTGAATGTTCTCCAGATCCATAAATATCATGATGTATTGTTACTATACGCCATTTTGCATCCTTATTTTCACTGATTGCCTTTTCTATAACCTGTTTATGTTCTGCCATATTTTTATTATTAGTATTTAAAGTAATAAATAATGTATTACCATAAGAATAGTAATAATCTCCTCCAGCTTTAGTTAATCCTAAATCAGATGTATTTGGATTATTAAAATGATATGAATAATTAGGACTATTTGAATCATGGTTACCAATAGTTGTGGCTACAGGCAACGACCTCAATGCATCTGGCCTTAAAAATCCAGCATATTCTATATCTTGTTCATTGCTCTTTGGTGAAGCTGTTTGAATTTGATCCCCAGCTGATACCATAAAGCTTATATTTGGATGTACTTTTAAAGCTGTATTTAAAGTATTATTCCAGTTAAAGCTATCATTAATTACAGCTGCATATTGACCTTGTTCTGAACTCTTACCAGTTGCAACATTAGAAGATGAAGAACCTATTTGAGGGTCTCCTACATATAAGAAACTAAAACTTTTTGTATCTTTGGTTTTAAAAGAAATAGCTGAACTCCAAACACCATTTACTTGATAGCTATAATAATATATAGAATTTTGTTCTAATCCAGTTACAGTTACTTTATTGGACTTATATCCAGTTACAGCATCTTCAGTGTTTACTGTAATTTCTTTTGCATCACTTAGTTCCTGATTCTTACCAAATTTAAATTTAGGATTTGTCTCTGAAGTTTTTGAATACCAACCAAAATTTAATTCACTTGCATTTTTGCCTGGAGTTAAAGATACCTCTGTAGGGTCTTTTGTATTATCGAAGTTTTTCACCCATTTATCCCAGGCTCTATCATCTTTACCTGCAGCTGTTTGGCTCGCCTCTGTCCATCCATCAGTAGCTGATGCAAATGCATTAGTACCTGTAGTAAACACCATAGTTGTACATAACAAAAATACTGCTATTTTCTTTTTTAACATTCTTACTCCCCCTAATTTTTATGAATTCATTTGTATTAACTAAACTTTTACTTATTTTAAATAATACCCCACTAATGTTATAGATACATAAACTTTGTGTTAAATTATGTAAATTACTTTTATAATAAATGATAAACTCCACAACAATTGTTGTGAAATATTATTTTAATTTATTAAATTACAAGATTTACTTTTATTTATTAGTATCTATAAATAAATGATATACAGATTATTTCAAAGATATTATAATATATAAAGCCATTAACAAACATTAATGTTTATTTTTAGATAAGGAAAGGATGTAGTATATATGCCAATAAAAAGAAGAAAAGTTGCTATTGTAGGTGCAGGCGCTGTTGGCTCTACTGTAGCACTTAATCTAGTAATTCAAGATATTTGTGAAGATGTAACAATCATAGATATTAACAAAGATAAAGCTTGGGCTGAAGCTATGGATTTAAACCATAGTATTGCATATTTGAATAGAAATACAAATATTATTAGTGGTGAGTATGAAGATTGTAAAGATGCAGATATTGTTGTTATTACAGCAGCCCCTCCTTATATAATGGGACAAAAAAGAACAGATATGTTAGAAAAAGCAGCATCTATAGTAAAATCTATTGTAGATCCTATAATGAAAAGTGGATTTAATGGAATTTTTATTGTTGTTACTAATCCAGTAGATGTTATTAGTTATTATGTATATAAATTATCTGGATTGCCTGCAAATCAAATAATCGGAACTGGAACCTCATTAGACTCTGCTCGTTTACAAAATGCTATAGCTGATGTTATGAAGGTAGACCCTCAAAGTGTTGTTGCATATTGTTTAGGAGAACATGGAGATTCTCAAATGGTGCCTTGGAGTATGGTTACTGTAGGTGCAAAGAATTTTCTTGAAATTTTAAAAGATAATAAAGAGCGTTTAAATCATATTATATTGGATAAAATTTCATCAAATACAAGTGAAGTTGCATATAAGATCATGCAAGGAAAAGGTGCAACTAACTATGCAATAGCTGCAACAACAGCTGAAATTATAAGGTGTATTTTTAAAGATTTAAATAAGGTTATTCCAGTTTCAGCCATGTTAAACGGTGAATATGGAATTAATGATGTTTATGCTGGTGTTCCTGCTGTAATTAATGGGAATGGAATAAAAGAATTAGTTGAATTAAAACTTACTAATGAAGAAAATAAAAAGTTCCAAGAATCTGTAGAACTTATAAAAAAATATAATTCTATGCTTCCTTTATAAAACAAAAGCCACGTGATTGCACGTGGTTTTGTTTTATATATTCCTAGTAATTCCAATTGCTTATTTGATATTGTTATTTGTCCAAAAACTAGATAATTAACATCATTTTTACTCACATGCAATCCCTTAATTTGTATTGTTTATTTTTTCAATGCATAGTACAATTAAATCAATATATATAATGTTATATTTTATCGACAAAATCCAAGAAGTATTTAGCTTTTTTTGTCTTTACACAATAAATATTGTGTAATTTTACTAATATCTAAGCATTATATATTTAAAAACTGCAAACAAAAAAATATTACAAACGAAAAGGGCAAATCATGGAAAACTGTGAGACGCAAAGCCAAGGGCCTGTACCATGAGTATTTTATTCATGGATGGTAGCCGGTTACCGTAAAGAATATAATTATCTATTCTATAGAGCTATTCATTTCCATATTTCCCTTATCGTAAAGAAAGGTAGGGATATCATGAAAAAAAAATTTCTAGGCAGTTTTCTATTTTTAGTATCACTGCTACTGGCATTTCAATTAGCATTTCTGCCGATGAATGCCTTCGCATCAACCACCAATGATGTATTACCACCCAGCAACTTATCCTATCAACTAACTACACCTAGTGATATAAAACTTACTTGGAGCTCTGTTTATGAAGCTACAAGTTATAATGTGTATGGGATAATAGATGGTAAACTTACATTGCTTGGTAACACAACCACACCATACTATAATTTTAGTAACCTTAAGGAAGGTACTTATGCTTATGTTGTGTCCAGCATTAGTTCATATGGTGAATCTGCACCTAATGCCCCTGTTAACGTTAATATCGTTTATCCAAATATGAATGCACCAACTGGTTTAACTAGTAAGGTACAAAATGGTAACGATTTATCTTTAAGCTGGACGGCTTCCTCATATGCTAAATCTTATAATGTTTATAAGACAAGCTCTGGTGGAGAAAAAACATTGGTTACTTCAGTAAACACAACAACCTACTCTTTAACTAATGCACCTGCTGGAAGTTATACATATGAAATTTCTGCAGTTAATCCACTCTATGGAGAATCACCACTATCTAATCCTTCACAGGTTGATGTGGTTTGGCCTACAATGACAGCTCCTGGTGGTTTTGCTTACTCATTATTAAATATTAACGATATATCGCTAAAATGGAATTCAGTTCCTTATGCTACTGGATATAAAGTTTATCAAATTATTGATGGTAAAAAGATTTTGAAAAGCACAGTTACTAATACAAGCGTTACATATACTAATATGCCAACAAATAACTATGTTTATGAAATTCATTCATATAGTGATAGATTTGGTGAATCAACAGATGGAACTCAAACATCATTTAATTTGACCCTTCCAACAATGGAAGCACCAACTAACTTAACTTATAGTATTGTTAATGGCAATGATATAACTTTAAAATGGAATACTTCCCCATATGCTACTGGATATAAAATTTATCAAATTGTTAATGGACAAAAAACTTTAAAAAGTACTGTGACATCAACATCTATAACATATACTAATATGCCTGGCGGTAATTATTCTTATGAAGTTCATTCATACAACACTCGATTTGGTGAGTCAACAGATGGAAGTGAATTGTCATTTAATTTAATTTTACCAACAATGCAATCACCAGATAACTCAACTTATAGCATTACAAATGGTAATGACATAACATTGAAATGGGTTGCTTCTCCATTTGCAACAGGATATAAAATCTATCAAATTGTTAATGGACAAAAAGTTTTAAAAAATACAGTTACAACAACATCCATAACATATACTAATATGCCTGGTGGTAATTATTCTTATGAAATCTACTCATATAGTGACAAATTTGGTGAATCAATTGATGGAAGTAATGTTCTATTTAGTCTAATTACTCCAACTATGGATGCACCAGCAAATATAATGCAAACAGTTACAAGTATCAGTAGCTTTTCATTAAATTGGGATCCATCTTTATATGCTACAAGTTATAAAATATATCAGATTGTTAATGGACAAAAAGTTTTAAAAAATACAGTTACAGGAACAACCATTTCCTTTACTAATATGACACCTGCTGATTATAACTTTGAAATCCACTCATATAGCAATCGTTTTGGTGAATCTCAAAATGGAATTAATATAACTGTTACCTTAAACGGTGAAATAATGCAACCTCCTACAAACTTAACATACAACATAACTAGTGGAAACGACATAAACTTAAAATGGTCAGGAGTACAGTATGCTACAGGATATAAAATATATCAGATAATAGACGGACAAGCTATTCTAAAAGCAACTGTAACTTCAAACTCTTTTACTTTTTCAAATATGGTTGCTGGTGATTATAAATTTATTGTTAATTCAGTTTCAAAACTTTTAGGTGAATCTCCAGTAGGGGCAGAGACTAACGTTTCTTTAACTCTTCCAGAAATGTTAAGTCCAAACAACTTAAAATATAATATAACGAACATAAATGATGTAACATTAACATGGACAGCATCAACATATGCAAGTTCTTATAAAGTTTATGAATTAATTAATGGTCAATTAATTTTAAAAACTACAGTTACATCAACAACAACATCTATAACTGGACTATCAGAAGGTGATCATACTTTTGTTGTAAACTCTGTAAGTACAAGATTTGGTGAATCTCAAAATGGAAGTCAAATACAAATTCCAATTGTATTTCCTAATATGGCATCTCCAAATAACTTGACATATAGTATTACAAATGGAAGTGATATCATATTAAATTGGGCAACAGCGCCATATGCAACAAACTATAAAATTTATCAAATTATTGATGGTCAAAAAATACTTATTCAAACAACTACTGGGACTAGTTTTACCCTTTTAAAAGCTCCTGAAGGTGATTATAACTATGAAGTTCATTCTTATAGTAGCCGTTTTGGTGAGTCTCAAGATGGAAGTTCAATATCTTTTTCACTTATATACCCTACAATGATTGCACCAAGTACTACAAATTACACTGTTGCTAATGGAAATGACATAACTTTAAAATGGACAAGTTCTCCATTTGCAACTAGTTATAAAATTTATCAAATTATTGATGGTAATAAAATATTAAAACAAACTGTTAGTGCAACTACAGCTACATTTTCAGATATGTTAGAAGGAAATTATAATTTTGAAATCCACTCTTATAGCAGTCGTTTTGGTGAATCTCAAGATGGCATTAATGAATCTTTTTCACTGGTATACCCTACAATGCTTGCACCTACTAATTTTACTTATAGTATTGCTAATGGAAATGATATAACTTTAAGTTGGGGAATTTCTCAATATGCAACAGGTTATAAAATATATCAGATTATTAATGGTCAAAAAGTATTAAAACAAACTGTTACTGGAACTACTACTAAATTCACAAACATGCCTGAAGGCAATTACATTTTTGAAATTGAATCTTATAATAGTATTTTTGGTGAATCTCAAGATGGAACTAAAGTTTCTTTCTCTCTTGTATTTCCTACAATGGTTTCACCTAATACATTTGCATATAAAATTACAAATGGAAATGATCTTACTTTAAATTGGGGTAGTTCTCCTTATGCAAACAGTTATAAGATTTATCAAATTATTAATGGAGAAAAGATATTAAAATATACAACTGCTTCAAATTCGCTTACAACTATTAACTTACCAGAAGGTAATTACATATATGAAGTTCATTCTTATAGTGATCGTTTTGGTGAGTCTACAAATGGAACTCAATTATCTTTTCCACTTGTATATCCAACAATGCTTGCACCTACTAATTTCACTTATAGCATTGCTAATGGAAATGATATAACTTTAAAATGGGCGACTACTCAATATACTACAAACTATAGAATATATCAAATTATTAATGGCGAAAGAGTTCTAAAACAAACAGTTACAGGCTCTACATATACATTCACAAATATGCCAGCTGGAGATTATATATATGAAGTTTACTCATTTAGCAGTCGCTTCGGAGAGTCTCCTGTAGGCAGTAATGTAAATTTCCAACTTGTTTGGCCTACAATTCAACCTCCAACTTTAAGTGGAACTATTTCAAATGTTAATAATATAGCTTTTTCCTGGAAATCAGTTCCTTGGGCAAGTGAATATCGTTTATATGAGTTAATCAATGGTGCTTATAAATTATTATATAAAGGTACAGCACTAAGTTTTAACATATATAATTTATCAGAAGGTACTCACACTTACGAAATTAGCACATATAATTCTAGATTTGGTGAATCACAATTATCAGATAAACTAGATAAAGTTATCATTTACCCTGATATGCAATCACCAACAGTTAGTTTAAAACTTTTAAGTGACACAAGTGCTCAGCTTTCATGGAATTTTACTGCATATACTAATGGTTACAATGTATATGAACTTATAAATGGAATTCCAGTTTTAATTGCATCAAACTTAAATAGCTTATATTATAACATTACTAATTTATCATACGCAAATCATGAGTATTATGTTACTGCAGCTAGTAATTCATTTGGTCAATCTGATCCTTCAAATATTGTTATGGCAAAACTTATAGTTGATGTGGATCCACCAATTACAAGTATTAATGCCCCAACTAATTGGACAGCACAAAATCCAGTTCTTATAACTTTATCTCCATTTGATAAAGAATCAGGAGTTGCTGCTACTTACTATTCAATAGATGGTGGTGTTTTTATTCAAGGAACTTCATTCACAATTAGTGAAGAAGGTATTCATAAAGTATCATTCTATTCTGTTGATAAAATAGGAAATGTAGAATCAGTTAAAACCATATATGTAAAGATGGATAAAATAGCTCCAGTTACTACTTCTGATGCAACTACTTCTTGGTCTAAAGATGATGTGACTATTAATTTAACAGCTATAGATTCGTTAAGTGGTATATTCAGAACTTTCTATTCAATTGATGGTTCAAACTTTACAGAAGGAACTTCTTTCACTATTCAATCTGAAGGAATTCATAAAGTTTCTTTCTACTCAGTTGATATTGCTGGAAATATAGAATCTGTTAATACTATTTATGTGAAAATGGATAGAACTGCTCCAATTACTATTTCTAATGCACCTATTACTTGGTCTAGAGATAATGTGACTGTTAACTTAACTGGCATTGACCAATTAAGTGGTATATTTAAAACTTTTTATTCAATTGATGGTTCAAACTTTGTAGAAGGAACTTCTTTCACTATTCAATCTGAAGGAATTCATAAAGTTTCTTTCTATTCAGTTGATATTGCTGGAAATATAGAATCTGTTAATACTATTTATGTGAAAGTGGATAGAACTGCTCCAACAATAACAATGAATCTAGGTGATGAATACAAACTTGGTACCATACTTCAACTAAATTATTTTGGAACAGATTCACTATCTGGGATTATTAATGAAAAAATGGTTGTTTTCAAACCAAATGATACCATAGGAACAATTTTAAGTAATGGTTCAAATATTGAACTTGATAAACCTGGTGTTTACACAGTTATGATAACTGTAACTGATGCAGCTGGTAACAGCTATACAATCAAAAAACAATTTACTGTTTATATCCCAGGAAATATTCAAGTAACAGCTAATGTTATCAATGATAACAATGGAGTAATAACTGTCCGACTTGATCTTCCAACTGGATATAACACTCAAGGTGTAGATCTTAGTACTGCAACTCTTAATGGTGTAAATGCTCTTACTAATAACAATGGTTATTACAATCAAGCAAAGAATGGTCAATTTAAATTCAGACGTTCTGATTTTACTTGGACAGGTTCACAGATGCTTGTTGAATTCCGTTGCTATATTAATGGTTATTTAGTTGTAGGACAAGCTACTGTTAAAGTTCAAAAATAAAATATTTTTTAAATGGGGATGTATCAGATTGGAGTGAAAAAACTTCAATATGATATATCCTTTTTTACTAAATATAAATTTTATTCATGAA
>NZ_JANDMF010000059.1:0-31332 GCF_031626875.1 Clostridium sp. SHJSY1 | reverse complement strand
AGCTTATTTTCATATAAAAGTAGTTCGTAAAATACTATAAATACTATCTAATTTCCTACACTAGATTTCTTTTTAATCTATTATTTAACTCTCTTATTAAGTTTTTCAGTAATCATCTCTCGTAGTGCTTTTTTACTCACTTTTCCTAGGGGTGTTAATGGAAAAGAACCTACAAACTCTATCCTATCAGGAATTTTAAAAGCAGCAATTCCACGCTCCCTAAGAAACTTCTTAATTTCACTAACAGTTGGTTTTTCACCTCTAGAGATTAGAAAAGCACATGATCTCTCTCCTAAAAATTCATCAGGCATTGAAACAATTGCTACATCAAATATGGAATCATGAGCAAGAAGATGATTTTCAACTTCTTCAGCTGCAACTTTTTCTCCACCTCTATTAATTTGATCTTTATCACGACCTTCAACAACTATATACCCTGATTCGTTTACTCTAACTAAATCCCCTGTTCTATAGAAACCATCTACAGTAAATGCTTTTTTATTATGTTCTTCAGCTTTATAATAGCCTGGAATTGTATAAGGGCCTCTCGTTAAAAGTTGTCCAACCATTCCTACTTCTACTTCAGAATCCTCTTCATCAACTACTTTAATTTCATCATACTCTGACATTGGTCTACCTTGGGTAGTTACAATAGTTTCTTCTGAATCAGATAATCTTGTGTAATTGACTAAACCTTCTGCCATTCCAAATACTTGCTGCAAAGTGCAACCAAAAGCCGGTTTTACTCTACGAGCAGCTTGCTCACTAAATTTAGCTCCACCAACTTGCAACACCTGAAGACTAGATAAGTTATAATTAAGTGAAGATACAGCTTCAAGCCATATTAAAGCAATTGGTGGCACAACTGAAGTTATAGTAACCCTTTCCTTTTCAATAAGAGGAAATGCCTCATCTGGACTAGCTCCAGGTGAAAGAACAACCCTTCCTCCTGCATACAATACACCAAGAACACCTGGTGAACTAAGTGGATAGTTATGAGCAATTGGAAGAACTGCTAGATATACAGTATCCTCACTAATTCCACAAACTTCATCACTTACTTTTAAACTGTATATATAATCATCATGAGTTCTTGGAATTAACTTAGATAATCCAGTACTTCCCCCAGACAGTTGAAGAAAAGCAACATCAGAAGAATTTATTTCTGGTCTTTCTGCTATAGGTTCTTTATATAAACTAGTGAAAGATACAAATTCCTCTGAATCACCTATTACAATTACATCCTTCAAAGTTGAAACCTTATTTTTAACTTCCCTTGCTAAAGTACGATAATCAAATCCTAAGAAAGTATCTGGAATAATGTATGCAACTGCTTCAGTAAACTCACAAAAATAGGTAATTTCACTACCTCTGTGTGAAGGAAGTGCAAAGACAGGTAATGCACCTAATCTAAATAATGCAAAACAAACTTCAAAAAACTCTGTTATATTAGGAATTTGAATTACTACACAATCACCTTTCTTTATTCCTAGTGACTGAAGTCCAGCAGCTAGACAATCAACCTTATTATCTAATTCTCTATAAGTAAGATTCTTGTCCCCACTTGTGATAGCTACATGTTCCCCATAACTCTTAGCACGTTTATTAAGCATTTCTCCAAAAGTTTCTCCTTGCCAACAGCCCTCTTTCCTATAGAAATCAGCAAATTCTTTAGGCCAAGTAGGATATTTATTTGCCATCATCTATACTCAACTCCTTATTAAGCCCCATAGCTCTAAGCATTGTACGAAGCTTGGCTGTAGTTTCTGCTAATTCTTCTTCTGGCTTTGATTCAGCAACTATTCCAGCACCTGCAAACAAACGAAGAGACTTGTCCTCTACTTCTGCACAACGTATAGTAATTATCCACTCACCATCACCTTTACTGTCACACCAACCAAGTATTCCTGTAAAAAATCCTCTATCAAAAGGTTCAATCTTATGAATAACTTCTCTTGCAACCTCTGTTGGAGACCCACAAACAGCAGGGGTTGGGTGAAGGGCTAATGCAAGTTCTAAAGAAGAAGTTGTAGGATCAAGAAGTTCTCCTTTAATTTCTGTTGAAAGATGCCACATAGTCTCAGTGTGTAACAACGAAGGTTTTTCTGGCACCTCTAATTCTTTGCAAAATGGCCTAAGGGCTGAAGCAATTGCATTAACAACAACCTCATGCTCATGTAAATCCTTTAAAGAAGCAAGTAATTCCTCTGCTAGCCTTTGATCTTCAATTGGATCTTTACCGCGAGGTCTAGATCCTGCCAATGGATTGGCTATTAAATACTCTCCTGTTCTAGACATAAGTAGCTCTGGGCTTGCTCCTACTAATGTTTTTTTTCTAGAAGATTCATTCTTAGTTAAATCAACTGCAAAAGTATAACCAAGGTTATTATGTTGTGCTAAGTTGTGAAGTAATTGATAAATATCTACTGTTGTAGATGAAGTAAGGTGAAGTGATTTTGATAAAACAATCTTATTAATCTCACCACTCTTAATATAATTAACTCCTTTTTCTACTGCTTCTTCATACTGAGCAGGCTCTGGTATAGGTTTAATTTCACATGTAGATGATATAGCTGGCTTTACTGAACTATTAGCATCCAATTTTAGTGTATCTGTTATCTCTATACTTTCAGGTACAATAAGTTGTACATCTCTTTTATTATCAAAAGGTATTGCCCCAACAACTATTGGATTGTCATGTCCCTGCTTTTTAGCATTTTCTAATGCTTCCATAACACGATCTGTTAGGCATCCATCCTCATTATTACTATTAACGATTGAAAATACTCCTTTTCCTAATAAGGTTCTCTTTGGTGAAGCTAAAAAGAAATCACCAACTTTATATTCATCTAAAAGCTGTTTTTCTAATAATACAGAATTACTTTCATTTTTCATATTTTTACCGCTCCATTCTTTCCTATTATATTTTTTTAAACTCCTAAAGTAGCTCCACCATCTACACACAAATCAAGCATTGTAATATGATTTGCCTTATCTGAAACTAAAAAGAGAACAACATTAGCTATATCTGAAGGCCTTGCTATTTTTTTTAAGGGAATTCCTATTTTAAAAGCTTCGGGTGTACCTGCAATAACTGCATCTGCTCCATTTTCATCTTTCCACATAGCCCACTGCATTTCAGTATCAGTAGACCCAGGGGAAACTATATTACACCTAATGTTATACTTTGAAAGTTCTAAACCTAAACATTTAGTAAACATGGTAGATGCTGCTTTAGATGCTGCATAAGCTGCCATTGAAACTCTAGGAACCTTTGATGCATTTGATCCAACAGTAACAATTGAGCCTTTTTTACGAGTTATCATATACTTACTCACAGCCTTTGAAACATTAAAAACACCTGTTGAATTAACTGCAAAAGTTTTTTCCCAATTATCATTTGTAAGTGATTCAATTAATTCAGTATGCAAAACTCCAGCCACATTAACTAAAATTTCAATTGGCCCAATATTAAGTTCCACTGAATTTATCACTGCATTAACTGCACTACTATCACTTACATCTACTTGAAAGGCCTCTGCTTTGTATCCTTCTGATTTCAATTCATTTTTAAATTTACTAAGTTTTTCCCCATTATGATCTAACATAGCAACAACTGCACCAGATTCACACAAAGCTCTAACTACAGATTCTCCAATACCTTGTGCTGCACCTGTTACGGTTGCAACCTTTCCTTCTACTTTTAAAAAATTCATCTTATCTTTTCCTTTCTTTATATCCTAATCAGCAAACTGAGTATGATATTTTATTTAAATTAAAAAACAAACCAATTCACGATACTGATAATCATTTTCAATTATTTATGAAAATTATGTTATCATATGTATATCTTTCCTGTCAAGTATGATAATTGTTTTTAATTCAGATGTAAAATAACTCCAGTAAAATGTGCTATTATAAATATAATTAAATAAACTAATAATTATGGTGGTGATTATGAAAAATAAAATCTCTAAAACTGTATTTTTAATTACATCTATACTAGTATTATTTCTTATTTGCATTAGCTGCAAATCAAATAAACTCAATAAGAAAGATGTAACAATAGAAGCAACTGTTATAGAAAATAATTTGGAATATAAATATTTAACTGTAAGCAATACTGATGATCCAAACACTCCAGATAAAAGTAATAAGCTTCTTGCTTCTTGTAATGATGTTAAGATTTTTGATAGGAATGATTATGAGATAACCCAAGATATAATCAAATTAAACGATAAGATAACTATATTTTTTGATGGATCACTATTAGAAACTTATCCTGTTACTATATCAAATATAAAAAAAATTAAAATCAACTAAAAATATCAGGTTATATTTCAATATTATTTTGAAATATAACCTGATATTCTAATCTATATTATGCACATTCTTGTATTAAAAATGAACCTTAGAAGCTTTTTATTTGTTAAATAAACTGTTGTTATAGTCTTATTATTCTTCTACAAAAAGTAAAATCTCCATCAAGATCTTCTTCATAGTCTAATTCAAATACATTTATATCTCGATAATATGTTGAAACAGACAGATATCCAAGCACAAAACCAAGATCACCACAAATATTACAGCCACCATCCCCACCTTTAAGAAATTGCTTTGAATCCATAAGAACTTCATATTTTTCCTTCGGCAACCAATTTTGCACCTTCATAAAGTTTAAAAGTATTTCCTAATTTCAAATTTTCAAAAGGTGCTTCATTCATTAAATACGAAAGTTCAATAATTGAATTTAAATTTTCATCCATGTCAGTACAAAGTATTTCTGCACTCCAATCACCTTTACTATTACATGTATCATTAAATTTTATTATTGGGCAATACTTTCCACCTATTGGGGATACTGAACGACCACCTAACTCTTTTGGTATCCACTTCACTTCTGCAATTACAGTTTTTTTCATAGTTTCTCCTTCATCATTGGCAGTTAGTTTTAATTAAACTGTCCTAAATCAAAATCTATTTATATATTAAAATTATATTTTCACTTCCGACATTTTACAACAAAAACAACACTGGAGTTGACCTTATTTAATTCATAAATAAAATATTTACTTCTAGATTAGCACCAGCAAAATCATGTATACTAAAATAAATAATTATAGTGGTGATAGCGTGAAAGATGGGTTTTTGGTGTTGATAACACGACAAAAAGCCCTAAACAGGGCAAATTTAAAAAATATTCGATTGGTAAAGGATTAATAATAATCCGAAAGCTATGGTATTGCACCTTGTTGCCATAACACCTGCATATTTACAATAATCTGACCATAGCTCCAGATTTGTAAATACCGGGAGAGCAACATTTAAAAACACTTAAAAGGTGTAATTATAATACATCAAATTTACAATAAATACAAGTGTTGTAAAGTAAATGGCTAAATTGGCACTCTTTCATTACTATTTGTGCAGGCAATAGCCAGAATGGGGGTTTATATGAAAATAGATATGGAGGTTTGAAATGCAAATAATAAAACTAAAAAAAGAAAATATAACTGAAGTTATGACCATTCTTAATGAAAACTATAATGAAGTAATGAAAAAATTTCATTCTCAAGCTGTGCTAGATAGATTCAAAAAACATAACACTTATGAAAATTGGGAAAATCAAATGAAATGGAAAGAAATCTTTGTAGTTCAGGATAATGAAATAATTATTGCTACAGGCTCACTTGCTAACTTTGGAGATGATACCTCTTCAAAATACTGCATATCAAATTTCTTTGTAGGTTCTAAATTTCAGAATAAAGGAGTTGGCAAATTTCTTTTTAAACACATATTAGAAATTTCAAAAAATAAAGGAATCAACCTTTTACATGTACCAAGTAGCAGAACTGGATTTGAATTCTATAAAAAAGTTGGCTTTATTAAAGATGATATTCAAGATGATGAAATAGATGAAATTATTTGGATGACACTAAAAATATCAGACTATATTTCAATATAATGTTGAAATATAGCCTGATTTACTAATCTACAATCTTATTAACCTGCTTAGAAAGCTCGATCCAATTTTCCTTATCTTTAGAGTTCTTATTTAAATTTTCTAAAGCTTTAATTAGCTCTTCTCCTCTTTCTGAAAGCACTTCCATCCTTCTTTCATTATTAACACTTTCATTGCTAGAAGACATAAAAATATGAAGTTTATATAATGCACTTGGTGAATTTATATCGTCATTTTCAAGCTTTTTATATGAAGTTTTAGTTTTTATTTGTGAAGCTCTATATAAATTTGATGCTACCTTATTGTAATAATATCTTTTTTCATTTTCACTCATAGTATTATAATCTAATTTTAACAAATCACAAACATCTTTTATAGAATTAAAAAATGTTTCATCTGCATGTTTTCTTTCTTTGCTATGCTTAATAAAAGTGTATGCACCAAATCCTCCACCAATTGCCAATCCAACAATAAAACTTTTCTTCTTCATTACAATCCTCTCCTTACAAATCAAATTTTCTTTCTATATAGCACCATAAATGTAATCATAATACAATACATACAATTATATTTCTTCTTTTATAAAAAAGCAACAAAGTTATTTATCATGATTTTTTCTAAAACTTAAAAGGATTAAATCCTGCTAAAATCATACAGGCTCTAATCCTTTTAATGACTATTTTTTATACAAACTAGACAGTGGAACCCTAGTATATTGTACATATTCCTTATTTGTTGAATAAGCTACATAAAGATATCCATTCCATACTGTAGATTTAGGATAACTATATCCTAAAGTCTTACTCTTTCCAGTGTATTTTTGAGGTGGAAGATCTGTCCCACCTTTTCTAAGAACATATGCTTTGTCAAACATAATTCCATCTCGGCTTAATGTTACAGCTAATGGAGTACGTGTTTTATTTGTTACTGGATTTCCTACCATGTAGGCTATACCATTTGGTAAATTGCCTGCACTTTGTTTTGCTCTTGAATCTGGCATATCTGTTATTACTGGTGTTGTCCAACTTTCTCCATTATCTAAACTAACTGAAGCTAAACGACGATAGGTGCTGTTCTGATCACGAAAAGTCATGACTGCTGCCCCATCTTTACGTAAAAACCAGCTTGGTTCTAATTCTCTTGAAGCATTACCTGTGTATGGCATGTTAGTAAAAGACGCTCGAGTCCAACCTTTTATTCCTGAAGGATCATCTGTATAAATAGGTGATGCTGTTAGCCCTGGTTGAAAATGAGCAGCACCAATTATACGACCATCAGGAAGTGCATGTGGATCTTGCTCTATAACACCATTCATATAGCTCCCATCTGCCATTTCAAGCTGACTTAAATCTGTCCAATTTAAACCATCAGTGCTTACAGTGTAATATGTATATCCTCCCCTTGGTGAAATGTCTGATGGCCAAACATTTATATATGCTACAAGTTCATCTCCAGTAGCCCACCATCCACCTGAAGTACAATAACCTTTATCTGAAGGTACAGCTAATTCCATAGGCTTGGACCAGTTCTTGCCATCCCTACTACGGCTATAAGCTACCCAAGTATCTTCTGAATCTTCATCTTTAGCTGAACTCTGCCATTGACAATACAACCAGCCTTTGTAAGATGTCATAACAACACCATTAACGTATTTATCTGTTGCATTAGAAGGTTTGTAAATTGTAAATGTTTCTGTCCCCTTAGCTGTAGGTAACCCTAAATCTTCACTTTTTGTTTGATCAAATAAGTTTAACTTCACAGAGAATGGAGCTTCATCAGCTTTAGTAGCTATGCTTGTTATATTTAACATAAGACCCATTGATAAAATAAATATGACTAATGACTTTTTTCTCATTTTTTATTCCCCCTTTTGTATTTACACGTTTACATTTTAAATTGATCAACCCTATAAAAAAATAATATTAATAAGATTGTTTTTCTAAATCTATTTTGTACTGTAAGATTCAATATTTTTACTCTCTCACAATAAAATCCCAATATAAGTATATCATATTATATCCATACTTCTGAAGTGTGTTTACATCACCAATTACAATTTAATATATTAAAGATTAGAAGGAACTTTAAGATGAAAAAACTATTTAATATATTTTTTTAGATTTGTTTCAATAATAATTACACCATCTTCAGATTTTAAATTTGTATTTTCTATAGGATTTACATTATTAACTAGGTTGATTCCAATAGTATAAAAATCTTGAGCTACCTTTTCTAAATCCATACCAACAGTAGCAGACATAAGGCCTTTATCAATTAACTTTTTAGCTTCAGAGCTTCCATCTATTCCAAAAACCGGTATAATTTTTGAGTTATCCCCTTTATTATATCCATACTTTTGAAGTGCTTCAATAGCTCCTACTGCCAAATCATCATCATTAGCAATTATTGCATCAATTTTGCTACTATATGTTATGAATATATTTTCAATATAACTTTTAGCAATTTCTTTAGTCCAATTGGTAGCTAATGATTGAATTAGCTCTGTTTTCATTCCAGATTTCTCAATTGCTAAATTAAGGCCTTTTATTCTCATATTGGCTATTATATCATTAGTAGGACCTCTCAAAAGCACATATTGTAAAGTACCATCACCTTTTTTATCTTTAATACTGTTATTATTCCAAAAATCACTAATAATTTCACCTTGCATTTCACCTGCTTTTTCAGAATCAGGTATTGTAAATGCAACTTTATCATAGTCTTTTGAAACTTTTTTTACTACTTCTGGAGTAATATCAAACATTATCAAAGGAATACTATAAGGTTTAACTCTTGAAATAAAATCTCTTACAGAATTTTCTCTTGTATCTACTGGCATAGTTATAATCAGATCTACTTTGCTTTTAAGTAGGGAATCCAATATTTGATTTTGTAAACTTATATTATTTTGAGCATCAAAAACAGAAACTTTTATTTGATTTTCTTCTTGAAGATTCTCTAGCTCTTGTTTAAGTTGCTGCATAATAGAATTATCTAAACTAAATAATATCACTCCAACGTTAATTGTTTTTTTTATATTAGTACTAGAAAATGCTTTGATTTCACTATTAATTATTAATACAAAAATTATTACTATTACCCAAATTGTTTTAATTGTTTTTCTTAACACTTTTATTTTACCCCTCAATCTTATTTTAAATAGTATAGAATAGTATTAGGTTACGGATAAACATAAAATTTATTCTCTTAACAGCATATTTTTCTAAAATTAGTCTTATATTATAGTTTATAAATCAAAACTGATAAAGCTTAAAATATCTTCAATAAAGCCTTAAAAAAATATATTGAAATTTGAATGAAGAGTATTTGTTTTTTAGGCTAACTACCACACTATATAAAAGAATATAAGTATACTTTTACATAAGAGGTGTGTGATTATTCATGTATATAGAATTGTTAAACATAGGTTTTGCAAATATAATTGTTGCAAACAGAATAGTAGCTATAATTAAACTAGGATCATTGCCTGCAAAAAAAATAATACAACAAGCTAGAAATAGGCATATGTTAATAACTGTAACTCATGGTAGGAGAACAAAATCTATTATCATTACAGATAGTGGATATGTATTTCTATCTTCCATTCAGCCAGAAACATTACAACATAGATTATCTTTAAAATGCATAAATGAACTATAGATAATATTAATCAAGGTAGAATAGAAACTTATTGTATCTTGTATAAAAAATAAGAAGTGAAGTTCCTTAGAAAAGAACTTCACTTCTCATTTTTCTATATATATCTTTATTTAACTAATAAACCAACCTAACTATTACTTATAGAATTTATTCTTCCTTACACTTTAGGAATCTTAATTTGTACTAATTCATTCTTATTAAAGATAAATCCATTATCCAAAGGAACTTTATTTCCCTTAGCTCTTCCAACATTAACTATAAGTTGGTCATTTGGATTGCCAAAAATAATTCCTGAAATGGCTTCTTTAAATTTCTTTGTAACTAAATCAAATCCTCTAAGCTTTGTTGTGCTAGTTGTTCCTATTATTGAAATTCCTACATTTAAGCAGTCTTCTATTAATGTAACTATCACTGGATTTATACCTGCTTTTGTCTTTTCAATAAAATAATCACACTCATCTATTAAGATAAGAACTTTAGGTAATCTATTATAGAAGTTTCGTGGCAATATATCCTCTCCACTTTTTCTACTTTCTTCAAATAGACCTTTTCTCATTTCTATCTCTTCCTGCATCTCTTTTATGAAATTTTCTACATTCTCTTCATTACTCACATATTTAACATTCTCATTGCTTTTATATCCATAAAGTTCAGTGGTTATTGAATCAAAAAGATAAATTTGCTTCATATTTTCAACTGTTTCTAATACTGCTTTTACCACATTTGTTTTTCCTGATTGAGGCCCACCTATTATTAAGTTAATCCCCATATCTAAATCAATGTTTTTCACACTAATAGATTCTATATCTAGTCCAATTGGAATTAGATTATTTTTCTTTTCCTTAACATATCCTGATAGTTGTTTTACATTTAGGAATTCTGGTAGCATTTTGATGCCATCAAGCTCTTCACCAGTATATGAATCTTTGATTTTTCCAATTAATTTAAATATATTTTTTGTATACTCTATATCATTAGCAGCTTCTACACTAGAATATACTTGCATAATACTTGGACTTTCTATTTTAACCATTGCTCTTCCTGGCTCTTCTGGCAAAGTGTATTTTCCTCTTCCAACAAGGGCATTTACATCCATTTGGTCTAATAAATAATGTACAATTTTATTTTTAAAGTTATTTATAATTGAATACTTTATTGCAGTTGATCTTGTTGCAGAAATTATCATATATATTCCTAAACTTGCCCCATCTCTTGATAGTTTTAATAAGAAATCTTCTATTTCAGGATCTAACTCCTTAACTACATCATAGTTATCTAATATTATGATTATTGATTGAAGTTTTGTGTCAGATAACATATTATATGTTTTAAAATTAGATGTATTTGTTCTTCCAAACTCTGACTTTCTATAGCTCATTTCATAAACTAACAGTTTTATTAATTTATTTAGCTTAACATCATCTTCAAGTTTTAAATAATCTGCACAATGTGGAAGATCTTTCAACATAATTAATGAAGCACTTCCAAAATCTAGCACATAATATTTTAATAGTTTAGGTGGATTTTTTATAGCTAAACTTAGTGCTGTAGTCATTATAGTTGTTGATTTACCAAAACCACTTACTCCAAATATAGCCAAATTTCCATCTTCAACAAAATTAATAATATGCTCCCTTTGTGCCTGCTCTTCTGGAATATCAATCATTCCTACTGCCACTTCTGTATCTAATGTATCTATTTCATTTATATCTATTACTTTATCTATTTCAGTATGTGGTGATACCATATTAAATTCCAATGAAGGTAACCATGGCTTTTGAACCTTTTCTATATTCATTCCATTAAATATATGATTAATCTCTTCTATTACAGCATCTAATTCAGTTTTTTCTAAATTCGTACCTTCATTTTCTTCACTTAGATCTTTATTCAATAACTGGCCTTGTCCTAATTCATTAATTAAATAAACTCTATTATCTACTTTTTCACCTACAGAATTTTTATTATAAGTAGCGCCACTCCAAGCAGATTGGAATAATTCATATATCTCATTGTTTCCAACTTGAAGATAAGCTCTACCTGGCAGAGTTATATTTGCAGCATCAGGAGTTTTAAGTATCTCATTACTATCACTTTCATCTTGAACTTTTAAAGCTAATTTGAATTTTGAGTTACTCCAAATTTGTTCATCTACTACCCCTGCCGGTTTTTGTGTTGCCAGTATTAAATGTACCCCTAAACTTCTTCCTATTCTAGCAGCACTTATAAGCTCACTCATAAATTCTGGTTGCTCTTTTTTAAGCTCTGCAAATTCATCAGAAATTAGAAATATATGTGGCATTGGCTCATTAGCTTCTCCATTTTTAAAGAGTTTGTTGTACTGATTAATATGATTAACTTCATATTTGTTAAATATCCTTTGCCTTCTAGATAGCTCACTTTTAATAGACTCCATTGCTCTAGCACTTTCTGAACCATCAAGATTTGTGATTGCTCCTAGTAAGTGTGGCAAATTTTTAAATAAGCTTGCCATTCCTCCACCTTTATAATCTATAAGTAAGAAGCCTACTTCATAAGGATGGAAAGATACTGCCAATGACAAAATATATGATTGTATTATTTCACTTTTCCCAGAACCTGTAGTTCCTGCCACTAATCCATGAGGTCCATGGGCTTTTTCATGTAAATTTAATTCTACAATATCATCTTTTGCCCTTACCCCTAAAGGTACACTTAAAGTTTTGTGGGCGGTATTTTCTTTCCACCTTTTTGATATATTTAGCTCTTCAACTTTCTTCACATTATACATTTCTAAAAAGCTTATACTGTCAGGAATTTCTGTAAACATCCCTTGTACATGATTAATGCAGGAAAGTTTTCTTGCCATGGTTTCTAAATTAATATTTTCAATATGCTGCAAGGATAATTTTTTATCTACTAAAATTCCTTCATCTAATACTAAACTCCCATCTGCATAATTATCTATGGTAAATATAGTTTTAATATTTTCTGGTAAGTTAGCCTTTAACTCTGTTGTGTATATCATTGAGAATCCTAAATTCTCACTTTCTTTTTGTAAATATTCCATTATGGAATGATTTATAATTAAAATAGGCTCATCTATTATAAATATATAATGAGGTATAAATCTTGTTTCTTTCTTACTTTCTTCAGCTTTTAACTTTCTATCCTTTAATACTTCAAAAAGATTACTTAAGACTTGATCTCTTATTCTTTCAGAATTTACAAGCCCTGTTGCATTAATTGATTTTATTTTTAAATGGGGATACCATTTTGTCCATTGAAATTCTTTTCTATATTTTTCATCATGAATCATTACAATTTCTATATCATGATAGCTCTGAAAAAATGCAAGTTGAGATATTATTATATTTAACTGCTCATGGACATACTTCTTTTCTCCCACAATTCCAAGATGTGCTTTCTTTAAACTTACTATAACTGGCAAATCATCTATGTAATCATTTTTGTTAACAATCTTCTTTGCTTCTGTGATAAGTTCATCTTCTTCTAGTTCAATGCTTTCTCTATCAAACTTAACATTATAAGAAGGCTCCATTCTTGTTTTTCCTATACTTACATTAATAAAATCATCATCATTAATCTTTCTTTCATATATTCTACTATCATATAATTCTATAAGCTTTGATATTTTCTCTATGCTAGGATAATGATAGTTATAAGATTCTATTTGTTTATTTCTTAAATTATTTACTTCTTTTCTAATATCTAATAAATATTTTGTATATACCTCATCTCTTAGTTTTGCTTTTCTTTCTTTTTCTTTTTTTTCACTAATATATGATGTAACTGACATTATGGCACTCATCATAGTCCCAATAATACTAACTATAATATATATCCCTCTAGGCATTATAAAACATATCCCTACAGTTAAAATTGTCATTACTATAGGTGGAATTATTATCCTTGCTAGTTGCCCTTTTCTATTTTCTATCTTACTTGGTGGCTTTAATATATTTATAGTTTCAGTTGGAGAATTTTTAATAATTCGTGGAGACCTTTTGTAATTTGGAAATCCTTCAAATTTAGTATTTGGATTATCTATCTGCTGCAAATTTACAATAAACTTACTTTTATCTCCTTTAACTGCTATATATTCTCTGCTATATGTTATAAAAATGTTACTTACAGAAATGCAATCTCCTTCTGTGATTTTGTAAGTTCCATAAAACTGCTTCCCATTTACAAATACTTCTTGGTCATTTATATATAATTTTTCATTTTCTATTAAGACTTTACAATTATTATCTTTCACTTGAATATTTGCTTTTTTTGAACTGCTTATTCTTATAGATTCCTCATTTTTAAGTGAATAGTATTCAACATTTTCATCTTTAATTAAAATCTTATTTTTATCTCCATTTTTATCTACAAAGGCATATTTCTTATAATATTTCATTGTCCACTTTTTATCATTTTCATCTATTTCACCATTGTTTTTATAAAATATTACTCCATCTTTATAAGAAATTAATTCATTAAATTCTCCTAAATCATTGCTTAACTCAAATTTAGATGTTAGTTTTATTCTATATTCAAAAGGTATTTCTTTATAGCCTCCTTGGTAGTAAACAACTAATTCCTTCAAATTACTCATTTCTTACCTCCATTAGCTTTAGTTACCTCTGCTGCTTTGGTGGCCTCACTTGCCTTTTTTTCATCTGCAGCTTTCTTTTCGTCTGCTATTTTCTTATCTTCTGCAGCTTTCTTTTCATCTGCTATTTTCTTTATAGCACTATCTATTTCTTCTATCTTTTTCTCTTTTTCTGCCCCAGTTATATCATTAGAATTTGTATAGTATTCTTTTTCTTTTGTTAATGCATATAAACGTAGCTCATTATCCCCTATTTTTTTTGATATATCTATGGCTTCATCATATTTAGTTTGACCCAAATTAATCCAAAACCTTAATAAATTATCATTATTATCTACACTAATAGTTGATAATTTATTGTTCTTTTCATTATCTGCTAAATTTTCAGAGGATATAAAAGAATAAGCTAAAATGTATTTTGATTCCTTTGGTAACTTGTCTATTTCTATTTTATTTAATTTCTCAATTACCATACTATAATCTTGTACTAGAAATGAATTATTTGCACTAAGGATCTTTTCAGTGAAAGGTATTGTAATAAAAGTTTTGTAACATCCGTATATTAAAGTTATTAGTAATAAAACACTTGTGATTATGAGCATTATTTTTCTTTTTTTATGACCTTTTTTATCTATTACAATTTTATTTTTATAAAAATCTTCCAATTCAGCCTCATATTCTTCTATTAACACCTTCACTATGTCATCTAGATTAGTGCATTTTGAATATGTACTTGTTTTTTTATCATTTTCAAGTAAATCTAAGCCTCCTTGGCGATAATCTTCATAAGTATATTTTTCTTGTAATACATATCCTATTAAACTCTTATAGGCAACTATAAAATTTTCTTCTTCTCTTATGCTTGATATGTCTACTATATCTCTGTCTTTTATTTTTATTTCTAAATTGTAATCATAAAACAAATTATCTGGATTCATACTAAACTCATAATCTTCTGTTAATTTATATAATTTAGATATATTTATCAAAAAATTTAGTTTACCTGATAAATTTCTAGATTTAATAGACGCTATCTCTTTTAGGTTATCTAAATCATAATTAAATTTTACTACTTCACCTTCAATGCTTAGTCTGCAAGGAACAAAATTTGCATTTGCTTTAGTTAAACTATTTAGTTCATATTCTTTTCTAGCTTTAAGTTTATAAAGTTCTTTTACTTCTTCCATATATTACCCCTTATACGTATTCTAAAATATCTCCTGTAGTTATCATTTCTTTTTTATATGAATTATTAACATTAATCATTCTTTTTTGCTCAACACTTCTTAAAAAATTAATATTCTTAGTAATAAAATTAAGCCCCAATGCATCACCAACTATATCTAAACTTTTTTTAATAGTTTGACTATTATCAACTAAAATATCAAAGTCATTTTTCTTAAACCTTATAGTTATTGTAATTTTCATCTTCCTATCCATCCCTTTATAATACATTGTACCTAATTGATACAATGTAGAAATTACAGTGATTCTACCTTAACATTTTTTATAATCAGCCTCATTTAAAAAAGGAACCCCTCTATTGGAATTCCTCTTTAAATAATTATTTGAATGATCTAATTTGGCCTGCCATACCTGAGTCTAGGTCTTGATGAGCACTAGAAATTGTATCTAATTGTTTTGCAATTGTTTCAACTAAGTCTTTTCCTTCTATAAAGCTTGGCTTTATTCTTGCAAATTGGTTAGCAAATTCAACACTTGAACTTCCTTCCCATTCTTGTTGCAATTGGTTAAGAAGACTTTCCATTCTTTGAACTACTTGTAGAATGTTATCTGCCTCAACTCTGTATTCTCTTGCTCTAGTTGCCATAGCTTCTGGGCTTAATCTAATTTGACTGTTATCCATATTATTTCTCCTTTGTACTTTAATTTAACTAGGTTTATTTTCCCAAATAGTATTTATTGCGTTTAAAGACTTCTAACCTCTCTTTCTGGGAAAATGATAAAAATGGTAAATTTCATCATACTAATTTTTCATTAATATGATTTTTTATTATAATCTATTTTTTTACCCAAATCAACATTTTGTGACCAAATATTCCAATACAATTTTATGCTTCCAAATAGATTCTTAAATTACTTTATATAACTATATTTAATAAATATCTCAGGACCTTAGTCACAACATTTAATTTTTGAATGAAATATGTTTTTAAACAATACATAACAATTTCCTTTCTTACATATAATACTTGAAAAAGCATATTTTACTTGTTATACTAATAGTCATCATGACAAATATTAGGAGGCACTTATATGTTTGAGTCTTATGATAAAGATGTTGGCACTTTTACAAATTTAGTTAATAAGAAAATGGTTTATTTTTTAAATTCACAACTAGCAGTTTATGATATAACTGCTGAGCAATGGCAAGTATTACTTAAACTTTCCCATCAAAATAAAATAAATCAAAAAGTTCTAGCACAATTAGTAAATAAAGATCAACCTACCTTAACAAGAATGCTTGACATCTTAGAAAGAAAAGGACTTGTTGAAAGACATGCTAGTAAAGAAGATAGGCGTTCATTTTCTATTCATATAACAGAGAAGGGACTATCATTAACTGAAAAGCTTCTTCCTTATATAGAAGCTATATTTGAAAAAATTTTAAGTGGTATTTCTGAAGAGGAATTAAATATTTACAAAGATGTTCTTCTTAAAATAGATAATAATATTACTAATTCAAGTATATTAAATAAATAAAATAATTTAATTTTACAATTGTTTTCTACATATGAAATGGACTGTTGCATTAAATAATTTATATACGATATATAAGCTTTGAAACAAAAACTCAAAGCAAAATATTGTATGATTTAATTTTAGTGCAACAGTCCAATTTTTATGTGTAAATTTCTAATTTTTTCATATTTCTTACATTGAAAAATTTGACATTAATACTTGATAGATATATTATTAGTATAACAATTATTTGTGTATCAAATAATTTTGTGTTAATAAAAAATATTTATGGAGGTTAAAAAAATGAATCAAGTATTAAAAGAAAATATTAAGGAAAATAAAAATTTAAAAGTGGTACCAATTACTATAACTCTTATATCTGCTGGTTTTTTTTGCATGCTTAATGAAACTGTACTAAATATGGCTTTAAAAACTTTAATGCAACAATTTAATATATCTGCAAACACAGTTCAATGGTTAAGCACAGGTTATATGCTTATTATGGGTATATCAATCCCTCTCTCTGCATTTCTTACTAAAAAATTCACAACAAGGCAGTTATTTTTAACTTCTGTAGCTATATTTTTACTTGGAACAATCATATCAAGCATTGCTCCTATTTTCTCAATTTTATTAGCAGGAAGATTAATTCAAGCTGTAGGAACTGGGGTATTAATACCTAATATAATAAATACTTTATTAATAATTTATCCTATAAGAAGTCGTGGTAAAATACTAGGTGTATTTAATCTTGTAATGTTTTGTGCTCCAGCTATTGGTCCTACTCTTTCTGGATTAGTTTTACAATTTCTTAATTGGAGATGGTTATTTTTAGTCATCATTCCTTTCTCTTTTATTTCATTTATTGCTGGATATTTATATATGCAAAATGTAACCAAATTAGAAAATCCATCTCTTGATATAATTTCTGTCCTATTATCAACTATTGGATTTGGAGGATTCATATATGGTGTTAATAATATTGGAGTATCTTCTACTGCAATGACTATTCCTATAATTATTGGATGTGTTGCATTATTTGCATTTGTATTACGTCAATTTCATATGGATAATCCTATGTTAGATATTCGTCTATTTAAATACCCTATGTTCACAATTGGAACTATACTTATTATTATTATGCACATGGTTAACTTTGCTACTATGCTTATTTTACCAATGTTTCTTGAAGGAGCTTTAGGATTAACTGCTTTTGGTGCTGGACTTGTAATGTTGCCTGGTGGATTTATTAATGGTATTGTCTCCCCTATTTCTGGTCATTTATATGATAAATTTGGACCAAAAACATTAATTCTCCCTGGTTTTATAATTTCAGCGCTCGTATTTCTTATTTTTTCCTTTACTATCTCCTCTACAATCACTATTCCACTAATTATTGCTTTGCATTGTCTTTCCTTACTAGCTGTTGGACTAATTAATACACCAACTCAAACAAATAGTTTGAATCAGTTATCACTTGAATCTACTCCACATGGTACGGCTATAATGAATACATTACAGCAAATTGCTGGTGCTTTTGGGACATCATTATTTGTTGCTATTATGTCCGCAAGTCAAAAGGATTATTTAAATTCTGTAGGAAACATTAATGATCCTAGTGCTCAAACTTTATCATTAGTTTATGGAGTTCATCATGTATTTATCATTCAAGTATGTGTTCTCATTTTTGCTGTTATATTGGCTTCATTCTTAAAGCATAAACCTAACAGAGCTAAAGAATGTACTATTAGAAATTCAACAGTTATAGAAAAATAAGAAAGTATCCATTAATTATTAAAAATCACTTCTTTTTCAAAAGATAAACCATCTAAAATATAGAAATTTAATCTCTATATTTAGATGGATTAATTTATTTTTTTTATTTCAACTTTTAAAAGAGTCTCACCCTTATAATAAATTCTCTAGGACTTTAGTCACAAAATTTCATATTTTAAGGAAATTTCTACTTAAACATTATATAATTAAATTTGAAATGCAATCTTATGTTAGTAGTTATTGTAATCTTATTTATGTTAACTAAACGTAATTTTACTAAATATTGCTTTTATACTATACTTAATTGTAAAGTGAAAATATATAAATTTTAGTTTAGAGGGGTACAAATGTGAAGAATATTAAACGAAAATTGAATTTATTAATTATTATTTTATTAATTTTACTTACTAGTCTTCCTATTTTAAAGTTAATAAAAAAAACCTACTCAGTTACAACAATGGGTAACATAGTTTCTGATACAGATGATAATAAAAATGAAACATCTGATACAAATACTGATAAGGATAAAGATAATGACAAATCTGCTGAAACTACTAAAGCTATTTTAGAAGCCTTAAATTCCAATACAAAAAGTCCTTCTTATGAAAGTAAAGATTTAAGAAAATTCCCATACCCATATAAATCAATGTTGGCTATATGTAGTGATATAGATGATACAACTTTAGAAGAATTTGAAACTTACCATAAATTCTTGAATACTAAAGAGCAAACTCCTTATGGTGAAGGTGTAGGTCTTGACATAGGCGATTCTATGTGGATGTATATGGGAAATGACACAAAGGGAAAAGTGGACAAGTATGGAAATGGCTCTGAAAATATAATGACCTATTATAAAGGTACAGATACTTCACAAAAGCATAATGCAAATAAAATAGTTAATTATATTAATTCTGGATGGATAGATTGCCTTCATACCTTTGGAGATTTTTCAAAAGATAGTGAAAAAGGTACTGCCTTCAATAGAGATTTAGCTGTAAATGCATGGAATGAATTAAAAGGTATAAATGCTAATTTTAAAGTGTGGATAAACCATGGTAATAGAGCTAATGTTCAAAACTTTGGAGCTCATGGTGCTTCAAACTTTATGAGTTATCAATGTGGGGACAATCCTAAGTCACCATATTATCATACAGATTTAACTATGGGTAATGGTGTTAAATATATATGGAATTCCTTACAAGATAGTAGTTTTGGACATGACTATCCACTTTATGAACTTTCACTTGTTGATGGCAAAAAGGTTTGGGGATTTCATAGATATAATAGAGGTTTAGTAAATGGAAAAGATGATTGGACATGGAATACTAAGAATTTACACCTTCAACTAACTCAAAATAACCTAGATACCCTAGTAAAAAATCAACAATACTCAATAGTAGCACAGCATTTTGGTATTGGTGCTGAAGAGTTATTTTCACAAGAAAATATAAATTCTCTTAGAATGTTAGCAAATTATCAGACTAACGGAAAAATTCTTGTTGCTAAGACCTCAAGACTTTTAAGTTATTCCACTGCTCAAAAACATATACAATATAGTAAGGGTAAAGTAAATGATCAGGAATATATAAATATTGACTGTATAAATGATACTATTTTTGGTAAAAGTACTCCTTCTATTGATGATTTAAGAGGTATTACTTTTTATTGTGATAATCCTGAAAAAACTGTATTGCTTATAAATAAAAATGTAGTAAAGTCTGATGAAATTCAAATTAATCCTAAAGATGAAACTGGAAAAGCAAGTATAACTATTAAATGGTTTAAGTCTGATTACAATGATTATACAAAATAGATATCAAAAAAAGGTTGGAATCACTAATTGATTCCAACCTTTTCATATCTAATTAACTCCAGAAAACCATAACTTTTTTATTGGTTTCATCTACATATGTCATATATCTTATAGACTTTTCAAATTGACTTCTAGAAAGTTTTATATCCTTAGAAGTATCCCATGGATTTACTACTACTACAGTATCTTTAGTTACACTTTTTATTGAATATGAGTGACTTCCATCTCCTAAAATTCCTTTGCTTGGATCAGCTATAGTGAAGTCACAAGCAGCTATAATCCCTGCCCCAGAAGAGCATTTTGAAGCCATAGTATTCATCATATTAGTTTTAGCAGATGTTCCATTAACAGTGCTTTGTTTAAATCCAGTCATTGTTGTAAATACATCACAAGCAAAACAACCATTATAAACATTCATTGCTTTTTGTAGTCCAGCTTCTATAACTCTAGCATCAAGATCTCCAGTTATGTATGCATTTGTTACATCTTTTTGTGATACTGTTTGTTTTCCAGATCCAAAATTAAGTGTGTAACCACCATTACTATTAACTGTAATCATCTTCTTTAAAAGAGTTTTACCATATTTACTATTATCCAAGGCTTGTATTCCAGAAACAGCTCCGCAATCTCCAACCCCTCCTTGGTGGAATGTGCTTAATACTCCATCAATTTGTGTAGATGGATTGCTTTTTGTAGCTGCTGAAGCAGCAACTGGTGTAAATAAAGTTCCTGCAACAATTCCTAAAGCTAGACATGAAGTAATAATTTTCATTTTAATTTTTTTCATTTCAAATCCCCCCATTTTGACTTATTCATATTAAGCATTCTTCTAGAAAACTTAATTATTAATAGAATACATCAAGTTGACAAGCTATAAAATGAATTTGTCATAAAATGAAGAAATATAGTCGTAAACTACACCTTGTAGATTTTTTTTACTATCCAAGAATATATTTCTAAAAGATACAATCTATCAATACTTTCTCCACTCCACATCATTAACATAAAAGCCTCCAAACTGATGCAGTCATCAATCTGGAGGCATAATTTTTAAGGTTTAATATTATGCTTTTGTGCTTACTACTGTTGTAAAGTTACTATAAACTTTTATTCCACCTACTATTCTATATGCTCTTATTTTATAAGAGTAAATAGTTCCTGAACTCAATCCTATATTTGTAAAACTTGTAGAGGTTACATTTGCTATATATCCATAAGTTCCACTTGATCCTAATCTGTATACTTCATAACCATTAGCTCCAGTTACTGCTCCCCAGCTAATCTTTATGCTGCTATTTCCTGCTGACACTGCCGTTAGATTTAATGGTACGGCTAGTACAGGTTTTGTACTTATTGCTGCTGAAAAGTTGCTGTAAATTTTTATTCCACCTATAATTTTATATGCTCTTACCTTATATGAATAAGCAGTTCCTGTATTTAATCCTGTATTTATAAAGCTTGTAGAAGTTGTATTTGCTATATATCCATAAGTTCCACTTGATCCCAATCTGTATACTTCATAACCATTAGCTCCAGTTACTGTTCCCCAACTCACTTTTATACTGTTATAGTTTGCTGAAATTGCTGTTAGATTTAATGGTACTGCTAGTGCAGTTTGGGCACTTGCTACTGTTGAAAAATCACTATAAATTTTTACTGTTCCTACAATTCTATATGCTCTTATTTTATATGAATAAGCAGTTCCTGAATTCAATCCTATATTTGTAAAACTTGTGGAAGTTGTATTAGCTATATATCCATAAGTTCCATTTGATCCCAACCTATATACTTCATAACCATTAGCTCCAGTTACTGCTCCCCAATTTATTGCTATACTACTATTTCCTGTTGATGTTGCTATTACATTTGTAGGCATAGCTACTGGAATGTTTTTCTTAATAGCTTCATAAGCATTAACCATTCCACCTGTAGCAACTTTTCCATTAAGGTTAGAAAGTTTTACAACAGATTTTGTAATAGAGTCCTTAATATTTGCTGTCGTATTAGAAGGATTGACACTTAATAATAGTGCAGCTATTCCACTAACATGAGGTGTAGCCATAGAAGTTCCACTTTCATATCCATAAGTATTATATGGTTCAGTACTGTATATATCTTCTCCTGGTGCAGCCACATCTACAGAGCTTGCTCCATAATTTGAAAAACTAGATAAAGACCCTCTATTATCAACAGATGCCACTGAAATTATATTTGGTAAGTTAAAGGATGCAGGATAAGTTCCCGCTGAATCATTATCAGTACCTAGGTTTCCAGCTGCTGCTATAAATAAACCTCCATAATTACTAACAGCATCATAAAGTGCTTGACTATATACTGTACCACCCCATGAATTATTACTTATTTTTGCTCCCATTTTATTTGCATAGTTTATAGCATTTAGAACATCTGCTAGATAACCTTTTCCAACACTATTTAAGAATTTTAAAGGCATTATTTTTACATTTGGAGCTACACCTATTACACCTGCTCCATTTCCAGAAGCTGCTATAGTTCCAGAAACATGAGTTCCATGGCCATTATCATCCATTGGACTATTATCACTGTTATAAAAATCCCAACCATTAACATCATCTATATATCCATTTTGGTCATCATCAATATAATTATTAGGTATTTCTTTTGTATTTTTCCAAATATTATTGCTTAAATCTGGATGAGTATAATCAACGCCTGTGTCAATTACTGCTACAACAACATTTGAACTTCCTTTAGTAATATCCCAAGCTTTTTCAGCACCAATATCAATACCAGGAATACCATTTTGATACTGGATGGCTTGTCCAGTATTTTTCATTCCCCATAAGTTATTGTAATATGTATCTTTTGGAACCCAACTAGATTCTATATCTGATGCAGTAAGAATATAATTAGGTTCAATATACTCTATTTCACTGCTAGAATTAGCTTTTACCATTTTTTCTAATTCTTTAGGAGTTTTCTTACCTTTGTATTTAACTAACTTTAAGCCATTTCCTAAATCTTTATTTGAAAGCACTTCAACTTCTAAAGCTTCAATCTCTTTATTTTGCTTTGCTTTTTTATCTTCTTTATTATTTGAACTTTCTATATTTACACTTTCTTTAAATTTAACTATGAATTCTCCATCATTATATTTCATTAAATTTTCTTTATCCATTGAACTGTTCATTGGTAATTTTAATTTGTTATCTATAGTAGCACCTTCTGCTTTTAATGGAATTGAAAATAAACATACTGCTACCAATGAAGCTACAGCAATAGAGATATTAAATTTGAAATTTTTTCTTTTGTACATTATGTTTCCCCCTATAATTAAAAAATATTTTTACACGTTTATGCATTGATTTTTAATCTTAATAACTCTATTATAGTTTTTTCTATATTTTTTCATAGATATCTTTAGTCCTTTTATAATTAGGACCTTTATCCTTTTCATTTTTTTACAATTAGAGAAAAGCTTTCAAATTTAATTACTTCGGAAAAGGTTGTAGTCATTGAATTTTTTCATAGTAGGCAAAATATTTTGCTGATTATCTTTCAAAAAAAAGAGCTTTCGCTCCTATTAATTGTAACTTAACTTAACTCCATTAGGCTTAAATGCATCTACTAAACGTTCTGCTAAAGCTTTTTCTTTGAAAGGCTTTACTAAAAATGATGACGCTCCAGCATCTATAGCTTCTTCAACTGCTAATTTTTGACCATTAGAAGAAATAACAATAATCTTAGCCTCTTCATCTATCAACTTTAAAACTTTTATTGAATCTACTCCATTAAGAGCTGGCATAGTTAAATCCATTGTAACCACATCTGGTTTTAATTGTCTAAATAATCTAATAGCTTTTACTCCATTTTCAGCTTCCCCAACGACTTCAAACCCACACTTTTCTAAAGTCTGCCTCAATACAAATCTCATAAATGCTGCATCATCAACTATAAGTACTCTTTTCATAATTTTTATCTCCCTTGTTTCTATTTCAAATCATTTGCTAATTTATTTTTAATTCATTTGTTAATTTAATTTTAGACCATTTCATAATGTTTTTATAGTCACATAAGTCACTTAATCAGATGCAACTTGCACTAAGATTTATAATCTAAAATGCTAATTGCATCTAGAAATTATCCATTTGATTACTTTAAATTGTGGAGGTCCAGTTTCTTGATTTTAATTCATAGACTAAACACTTTTTCATGTGTTTAGTCCATATGTATAATTTTACTCTAAGCTCTTTTCTTTGAAATTTTAATAAATAAAGTGAGTATAATTGTTGTACAAACAAACATTGTTATTGCCACAATTGCAACTTTTGTTATAATTATTTCTTTATTTAAATTAGTTAATATAGTAAAAATAATTGTAGTACCTGTACTTGTTCCTAATATATACAATATATTAGACTTATCTTCCTTTATATTTATACCGAATATTCCTAGTTTCACCAGCATTAAAATAATATAAATAGCTATTATTAATAATATGATAGTTTTATCCATATTATCTTTAAATGACTCTCCTTTTATGTATATACTATATATATAATCTAACAACAAACATACAGTCATTATTTTAAAAGCCATAGCATAAATATTTTTTAGTTCTAAATGTATTCTTTCATCTTCTACCATCTTTTTCATATTATTTAGTCCCTTCTTCCTCCCAAAATAAATCATTAAGTGTCTTACCTAATGCCTTAGCCATCTTTATACATAATGCAATACTAGGATTATAATTGTCATTTTCTATTAGTCCAATAGTTTGCCTAGTTACACCTATCTTTTCTGCAAGTTGACTCTGTGTTAAATCCTTTTCTACCCTTGAAATTTTAATTTTTTTTCCGGACAAATAGTTCACCTCCACATAAATAGCATAATCATATTATAATAATATTTTACATAAATGTAAAATATTAATTGCAAATTGGAATTTATACTTTACACTTTTTTACTACTATATACAAAAAAATACTGGCCAAAGCCAGTATTTTTCACCTTAATTAAATTCAAAACTTTTAACAACCTTTATGCTTCTCTCCTTATGCTCCAACAAGATATTTTCAATACCTTCACATATTTTCTTAAGGGACTTTATATAATAATTCTTGAAACAACCCAAAAGGACATAAAAACCCACAAACAAATCTTCCTAGTAAAACACCCACAGCTAATAAAAAACCCCAGATATAAAAGCTAGTTTGAAATTCAGATGAACCACTGACTGCCTGAAGTGATCCTATAGCACATGCCAATCCTGCAGCAGGACAGGAATAACAATTTAATCCTGGACTACAAAATTGCTTCCAAGAACCCTTATATAAAGACCCATTTGCAAAATTCGTAATATGTGAATTAGTAAATCCAAAGGCAGCAATCTGTATCAATTTTCTTTTTATTGTTGACTTTATCATATTTATCACCCCAGTCCGATACATTCTAGGCAGATGTTTGTTGCTTTATTAAGAACAACAGAAATTTCCCCTCGCCATGAACCATAAATCAAAAATATAGTGGCAAGGATACATGTTATAATCTGTATCCTACACTTATTCTTTTCTATCATTTTAAATACTCCTTCAAGGTTGACTTATATTCATCTATTTTACCTCCAACAATTGGTTCTCCAAGTATATTTCCCTCTTTATCAACAAAGAAGGTAGCTGGTACTCCAACAAAGCATTCTGTAAAATCAGACATATCTTTATTTGCTACAAGCTGTGTAAAATTAGCTTTTGCCTTTGAAACAATATCTTTTGCAGCTTTAAGATTTTTATCTCCATCAATATCTATAATATACCCTACCATCTGAACATTCTTAGGCATTGAGCGTGCCATTTCTCCAAGGTCAGGCATTTCTTCTATACATGGTGCACAGAAGGTTCCCCAAACATTTACCATAGTAATATCCTTTTGTTTGAAAATATCTTCTGTTACCTCATTACCCTCTAAGTCATTCGCAGAAAATGATGGAATCTTGGTAGGCAACTCTTTTTTCTCTTCTAATTTTAAATCTATAAATTTAATGTTTTTCTTCACATCTTCCATACGACTTCTACATTCTTCATACAATTTTTTTTCCTCTTCACTCATTCCATCAAGTTTACAAGTAGGAATACTCACAAGATAAATATAGTCTCCATTCTCACCTAACTTTTCTGTATTATTGTATTCTGGCATGAACTGTGCATCTAGATTGTCATCAGGTACTTCTACTTTTATCATTTTATCTAGGGATTTTCCTGAATCAATACCATTTTGATATTCATCTTTTTTAATTAAAACAATATGCATTAAACATTTGGAGTGGGCCCACACTTGCTTAATAAATTCTTCCTGTTTTTCCTTTGTCTTCTGATCTGCTGGTGCATTTTGCATATCATCAAAAAGCTTATCTGTAATAGGTTTATAATAGAAGTATATATCTTGCACCAAATGTTCATTAAAGTCTTCATTAGGATTTTCAACAACAATTCCTTTATCAACAGCTTCCTTAGGAATTGAAATTTTAAGCCCACGTTCTGCTACATCAGTTGTATCCATGTTAGCATCAGAAGATACAGTAGTTACTTTTTTGCAACCTACTAATAATGATAACGAGAAAATTCCTATTATCATTATTAAAATTGTCTTTTTTAATTTAAAATACATTTTTTTTCTTTTAACATATATAACCTCTCCTTTTCTTTATGCTGATATGATATTAGCATAAAGTATGTGACATCAAAGTGACACAATTTAACTTATATCTCTTTTAATGTATATAACCCAAAATCTATGATAAATTTTTAGGACAGTAAATAATTCGTTTTAAAACAAATTATTTACTGTCCTAGTTCTATTGTAATTAATATTTTCTTTTAACTTTATTATAATCATGAAAATTTCTATAATTTTCATATAACTTAAATTTTTAATGTAATACTTATTGGCAAATTTACAATAATTTGAGTAAAGTCTATTTCTTGAAATACCATTTAAGTGCATTGGTGTAGAGTATTTTATCAACAGCTTTTTCATCAAAAATCTGCTTAATTAATTCAATATCTGAATACTCAAAATGTCTTTTTGCTCTTGTAGACGGCAAATCGGTTCCAAACATCAACGCATCTGGATTTATTTCATAAATCAATTTTAAGGCATTTTTAACCTCCAGTTCTACACGACCAAAGCCTGTAGCTTTTACATGTACCCCTTTATCAACTAGTTTTAATAAATGTGGTAGTCCTTCTTCTGATAATCCTAAATGATCAATTGATATAGCTGGTAATTTCCCAATAGTTGATGCAATTTCTGATAAATCTTTTGCATCAATATACAGTTCACTATGCCATCCAACCAAATCATAAACTCTTCTTGAAAAGTAATCTAACTTAGTTAAGTTTTCTGAACCACCTCGTTTAATATTAAATCTTAATCCTCTTACCCCATTGTTATGTAAGTCAACAATCTCTTCATTTGTCACTGTAAAAGGTAATTGAGTAACACCACAAAATGCAGACCCCATTTGTTTAAGTGCTTTTAATAAGTACTCTTGATCAAACCCTTGAAATGACCCAGATACAATTGCTCCACCCAATATATTCAAATTAGCAATTTCATTTTTATAATCTTCTATAACATAGCTAGGTGGCATATATCCTTGGTTTTCAATAATGGGAAAATTAAAATCAATAATATGAAAATGGGCATCAAAAATTCTCATTTAACTGTTAGATACTTTGGAGTCCAATCACCAAAGTATTTAGTAGCATCTACTTTAGCAGCAGCAGAACTACTTAATACATTTCCTTTTCTTGAGTTTGTATTTACTTTTACATTATTATAAGTTGTGTTATATTCTGCAAAATGTGCTTTTTCAGGTGTATTGTTACTCATAGAAGTCCAACCTGCAGGGTTTATTATTGTGCTGTTTTGAAGTTTAGTATTTAAGAAAGTAACCTTTGCTCCTGCACCCCAAGGTCTTCCAAAGTAACCAGGTGCCTGTTTCTTATTGCTAGTAGCTGTCACTGAACAGTTTCTAAAAAGATACCCATAAGTTGCTGTATCTTTTGCTGCTGTTATATATCCACCTACAGCCTTATCACTATAACCACAGAAGTTTAATGTACTATTATCAAATACTGAATTTCCATCGCCAAAAATATAGTCAGTGTTTCCTTCTATAGTACAGTTTTTGAAATAGCTATTATTAGAACCATTTGAACCAGTATACAGTGTATCCTGACTTCCAATAAATCCACATTTATAGAATTCCACATTATCTGCATCAATAATCATAGCTGCTGCTCTCTCTGTTTCCCCTTTTGAAGTAACATTTGTAGATGTAGTTCTTTGTGTAAGAGTTGAAGATACACTTTGAGGGAATTTGGTTGAAAGAGTAACACCATCTTTTAATTCTTCATTAGTAACATATTTGTTAAAAGAATTTTCAAATACTATGTTTTCTGCTTTAAATGCTTTTGCCGCATTTGTAAGGTAAACCGAACCTCCCCATTTACCACTACTAACATTCCTTTTTGTAGTTTTAGCTACAGCACTGCTTTGGTTGTAGAAGCCATCAGCTCCAACACTATAATAATCATATCCTAAACCATAGTACCAAGTAATTTTAACACTTTTACTTGGATTAGAATTAACAAGAGTAATATATGGAGTAGCTATTTTAAGCTGTGCTCTATATACTCCTGGAGCAATATGAATTGTAACTCTTTGAGACTCACTTTTAGGGTTAATCTTAGCTGCAGCATCAATAGCAGCTTTGACTGTGCTATAGTTATTTTTCTTTGAACCGTCACCAACATATAAATCACTTGTTGTAGCAGCTGATACAATTTTCTCCATAGTTATACTTCCTAAACTAACTGTTAAAATTACAGTTAATGCTAAAAATTTACCAATATTCTTCTTTGAACCTTTAATCATGTTTTTCCACCTTTCTAATCTAACGTTATTTGATAAATTACTAAGACACTCTTTCCTATTTTACAAATTTAGATATAGGTAATTTATTTTCTTTTACTCCCTGAGCAACTAATTTAGCAATTTGATTTGCTCCTTCTTTAGTAAAATGTGTGCGATCTGATCCATCTATGGAAACCATAAACATTTTATAAGTTTTATCATATCCAATTGAAGTATAATAATTTAAACTTTTTGTTGTAAGATCAATTAATTTAACATTATTCTCAGTTGCTACTTGTTTCATTGCTTTATCATAATCAGCAAAATCATTAACAAACTTTCCATTTTTATAATTAAGCCTTGCAACTGGTGTCACTAAAACTGGAATTGCTTTTTTGGCTTTAGCCCCATCAATATACTTCTTTAAATATTGCTTATATGTTGTATATGGTTCAGTATATCTAGTTGGATCATTCTTCTTTTGATCATTATGGCCAAATTGAATAAATAGATAATCATTAGCTTTTATTTTATTTAATATATCTTTTAAATGCCCTTCATCTATAAATGATTTTGAACTTCTACCACTAAGAGCATCATTTTCAAATGTAACATCTGAAGTAAATAATGTTGGAATAACTTGTCCCCATCCAACTTTAGATGTAGTTGCTGCATTATAGCTTGCAACTGTTGAATCTCCTGCTATATATATTTTAGGTTTTGATGTGGCAGCATTAGCAGCAGTTGATAAAAATCCTATTTGCAAAAAAGCTATTGCAATAAGAATTATACTTTTAAACTTTTTAAATATAAAACTTTTCATAATATTTTATTTTCCCCCATTTAAATAATTTTTTATTTAATTATGGATGATCCCCATGAACCATACCATGCATATCCTGTTCTTCTTTCTTGGTCAATATCAGCAAGTTTGTATTTTACTACACCATCACGACCTACAAATATAGGTTTATTAGTTCCTATTTGATAAAAACGAGCCCAAATAGGTGTTTTTACACTAGTATCATTTACAACTTTAACATCGCCATTTGCTTTAACAACTTTTATTCCTGTAATTCCAGTTGCTTTAAACCAATCCGTAGCAGCTTTAATAGAAGCATTTATTTGTGGAGTAGCTGTTCTAGTTTTTAAGAACTTTACAATACCTGCACTTTCTGAAGAACAAAGAGAAGTAACTTCAAATACTCTTGCAGATGTAGGTTTTAAAGTTATTTCGTCATGCTGCTGTCCCCAAACTGTTAACTTTCCATTTACCTTGACTTGTGTTTTTAATATACAATCAACACCTTTATTAACTGCAGTTTTACATTTATTAGCTAAGGTGTTGTCTACAAATGAAAAATCACCTTTCTTATTAGCAATCTCATCTAGTATATATAAAACATTAACCATCGCATCATCATTATAAGTAATATGTTTATGATAGCCTGTACTATTAGCAATCTGTGGCCATCCTCCATTACTGTACTGCATATTTAACAAACAATTAATTCCTTTTATAGCTGCAGCTGAATAGGCACTGTTTTTTGTCTTTTTATACTCAGAAGCTAATCTTCTTATTTCTGAATAAGTATACCCATTATCTATAGTTGAGTGCTTCCAATCTCCTTGTGCTGTATTGTATCCCTTTGCCCAACCGCCATCTGTATTTTGATATTTTAAAATATCTGAAATTTTTGCTGTAGATGCTCCTGAATTAGCTGCATACACTGTTTTTGGCTGCATCATTGTTACTCCAGAAGCGCCTAGTACTAATGCACAAACTAATGTAAAAGATATTTTTTTTAATTTTGATTTAATCATAATTTTCCCCCCCTTATTTCTAGAGCACTCACGGAAACTCAATAAAGCCCATGGGTATGCCCTTTTTTTATTATTTTTTTTAGTTATTTCCCCCATTTT
>NZ_JANDMF010000058.1:0-31734 GCF_031626875.1 Clostridium sp. SHJSY1 | reverse complement strand
ATGCGCTAAAAAAGAGAATTCAATTTTGAATTCTCTTTTTTTATCGGATAGTATCAAATTTATTTTGATACAGCCCCATGATTTTTTATCTCTATTTTTCCTTCAATTTTTCAATTAGCATATTTTTTTCATCCCATAGCTTCTTAGATAAATCAACATAATAAGTATGTGGATTTTCAAACCTCTTTATTTCATCCCATGTATTATCTAATTGAGCTTTAGTATGAGCTTTAATCTCATCTAAAGTTGGATTTTTATAAACTAATTCTCCATCTACAAATATGGGTTCTTGCAATTCTTTAACATAAAAATTCTTTAAAGTCTTCTTCTTCCAGGTAAAAACTGGATCAAATATAACATAATCTTCTCTTTCATTAATCACTTCATCAGCCATAGTTATAACATCTGCTAAAGCTTTATTAGTATCCTTATCAAAAATTCTATATACCTTTTTATATCCCGGATTAGACACCTTTTCTACATTTTCAGATAACTTAATTCTAGGAATTATATTACCCTCTTCTTCAACTGCAACAAGTTTATAAACTCCTCCAAATACAGGTGCACTTTTAGAAGTTATAAGTCTTTCACCCACCCCAAACACATCTATCTTAGCTCCTTGATTAAATAGAGATGTTATTGTACGTTCATCAAGTGAATTAGAAGCTACTATTTTACAATCAGTAAACCCTGCTTCATCAAGCATTTTTCTAGCTTTAATAGATAGATAAGCCATATCTCCACTATCAAGCCTCACTCCCCTTAATCTCTTACCCATTGGTTCCAATACTTCTTTTGCCACTCTTATTGCATTTGGAATACCAGATTTTAATACTGAATAGGTATCAACTAATAGGGTACAATTGTCAGGATAGTATTCTGCATATTTCTTAAATGCTTCATATTCATCTTCATAAAATTGAATCCATGAATGAGCCATTGTTCCTGATACAGGCATTCCTAACTTTTCTCCAACTATTGTTGTAGCTGTTCCATCTGCCCCTCCAATATAAGCTGCTCTAGCTCCATAAATTGCTGCATCATAACCTTGTGCCCTTCTTGCACCAAATTCAAGTACTGATTTACCATCAGCAGCTCTACAAATTCTACTGGTTTTTGTTGCAATTAAAGACTGATGATTAACAGTTAAAAGAATCATAGTTTCTAAAAGTTGTGCTTCTATTACAGGAGCCTTTACTGTTATTATAGGTTCATTTGGGAATATTAAAGTTCCTTCTGGCACAGCATAAATTGATCCTGTAAACTTAAAGTTTAATAAATAATTTAAAAACTTATCATTAAATATATTTAAACCTCTTAAATATTCTATATCTTTCTCATCAAATCTTAAGCTTTCTATATATTCTATAACCTGTTCAAGTCCTGCCATTATAGCATATCCACCTTGTTCAGGCACTTTTCTAAAAAACATATCAAAGTATGCTATTTTTTCTCCTACTCCATCTAAAAGATATGCATTACTCATTGTTAATTCATAAAAATCCATTAACATGCTCATATTTCTATTTTCTCTAAAATCTAATTTTTTCATTTCACTTCACCATTATTTAAAGTACTAATGTAGTACTTAAATCCCTTCTATTAATATCTTTTGTTGATTTTTCAAACATCATTGAACTAATTATACTATAATTTAAACCTTTTATTTTTTTCTTTGTATAACCATTATCAATAACTAACTCTGTTAAATTATCTTCAACTATATGATTTACTCTAAATCCATAAGTTTTTAAAAATAGTCCATTCTTAACATCAACCTTAAGAGCAACTCTTAAAATTTTTAATTCAAATACTTTTCCTTCTTTATAATATTTTCTCCTATCTTCTGTAAAAGATAATTCCATATCTTTAAATCTAAAGTCTTTCATTAATTTATTTATAAATTCAATATAAAAATTCTTCATAGCGCTCTCCTTATAATCAAATTGATGATAAGATATGTTAAAAAAATTTATTTTATTTCTTGAACTATCTCTATCCCATTATTTTTCATCTTATAAAATGCCATTAAATTCATTAACTCTGCATCATGATTTCCAAGTTTATATGTCTCAGTACAATTCATTGGAACTATTATTCTCTTATTCATATTAAATTGATTGAAGTAAGTTTTTAAAGTTATAACAAAAGTCTCAACACAAATATTGCTACATACACCCACTACTATAAAATTCTCTATTTCCTTATTTTCTTCTAACCATTTCTTAAACTTTGGTGCATGAAATCCATTAATACTATTTTTCTTAATTAATGTTGTATTATCATCTTCCTTGATAGAATCAATTAATTCTTCTTCTATCGTATTTTCTAAACAGTGCTCTGGATAATCATTAAATTCTACTGATTCTTTAGTGTGACTATCTATAAAAAATATTTTCTTATGTCCTTTTAAATTTTCATTTAACTTTTCTATAGGTTTAATTGTTTTCTCTACTCTATCTGATGCTAATAGTCCAACATCATAAAATCCTCTCACCATATCAACTACTATAAAAGTTGTATTTTTATCTAATATTTCCTCTAACTTTATACTTTTTAATTTTCCTATTTCATTTTTAATACCTAGAAGTGCATTTAGCATATTCTCTCCTCCTTAAATGTTATTAATCTCATTTATAATATAACTTTCATTTAACTTATATAGAGCTGATGGTCTATGAGCCCTGTGCTTCTTTACTTCATCTGTTTTAGTAACCATTGGAGTAATCCATCTTCTAAAGTTTTGCTTGGTTAATTCTCTTCCAAGTAACAATTCATATACTTGTTGCAACTCCATTAAAGTAAATAATCTTGGAAGTAAACTAAAGGCTATTGTTGTATATTGAACCTTATTTCTCATTCTTTCAAGAGAATAATTTAATATTTGGATGTGATCAAAGGCTAATGGCTTTTCACCTTTTACTAGCTTAGTATCATATGTGGATGTTTTATTATAACCTTTTACCTCAATATTTTCTGTTATCTCATAAGTAATAGAAATATTTCTTTTTTTATTTTCTAGCTTTATTTGAGATATTACCTTGAGCTCTTGTGAATTTATAATTTTTTTGCTAATATCAAACCACTCTACTTCATCTGCATCATCACCTGCTTTTGGATTTATATCCTCTTTATTAACCAAAGCCATGTAAGATGTTGACACAACCCTCATTCTAGGATCTCTATTAACTTCTCCCCATGTATATAATTGTTCTAAATAGACATTATCTATATTTGTTTCTTCCTTAAGTTCTCTATATACTGCACTTTCAATATTTTCTTTAATATCTACAAAGCCTCCTGGTATTGCATAGCACCCCATAAATGGATGATCTTTTCTTCTAATTAATAAAACTTTTAACTTTTTTTCAGGAACTTTTTTTATATCATTCTCTTCTTCATCATCAAGTGTAAATAAAACCATATCAACTGTTAATGAAGGTCTTTCATAATTCCCTGGATTATAATTTTTTAAAAATTCTTCTTCTGTTAATCCATTTTTATTGAGCAATTTTCGTTCCTCCTCTTATAATCAAATTGATTATATGTATCTTATGTCTTTATTATATCTGTTCATGGATAAACTTGCAAGTGTTTTTTAAAAAATAAGCTTTATATAACCTTGAAACTCTCTCCTTCCAAGTATATATAAAGCTAATTACTACTATCCTGTTCATTTTTTAATAAAAGTTCTTCTAAAGTTATATTACCATACTTCTTTAAAGCATCTATGAGCTCATCCTCATAAATTACTCCTAAAAGTTGCAGCTCTTCATCTAATACAAAGAAAGAATTAAATTTATTTCTATCTACTAAACTTAATACCTTAACCAAATCTTTTTTGTAATATACTGATATACTTTTATTATCAATATATTCTTCTTTAATTAACCTTCTTCTCTTTTTGAATAAATTTCCCATCATAATATATATAGTTTTCTCTTTTTCTAAGAAGGTTGAATATGTTATTAATATGGCTGCTAGTAATAAACTAAAATTAACTTTATGTATATACAAAGTACCAAAGAATAGTAATGATAAAACTATTGCTACTCCAAAACTTATATTGACTAATATTTTTTTTACCTTTTTGTACAAAATATTTTTTCCTAAAATAATTTCATAAGCTTTTACGCCATCAAGGGGATATGCTGGTAGCATATTGAATATAAAGAGCACTAAATTAGTTTCTATACTGCTTTCAATATAAGATATATTAAAATTTTGCCTTAATAAAAATAGCAAAATAATTGCCCCCATATTAAACAGAGGTCCAGCTAAGAAAACTATTAATTTTTGTCTTTCATTCAAATCATCCACTTCTTTAAGTTCTGTGCTAACCCCTGCAATATGAAGCTGTATTCCATATGACTCTACCCCAAAATTCCTTGCTACTATAATATGGGCTATTTCATGCAGGATTACCCAAATAAATCCCAAAAATAACTTGCTATAAAAACTACCTATAACCATTAAAACTAAAAATTCTAATAGATATATCTTAGTTTTTTTCTTCATACAATACTCCTACTACATTGCTTTTTCTATACCTCCTCTAATGATGATAAATCCATCATTTCATTTGGATCTTTCTCATTTCCCATATAAATTATTTTAAATATCATCCCTTTTGTTCCTGAAGAATCAATACTACCTGTTTTTCCTATATTTTGTCCCTTTTTAATTTCATCACCTTCATTCACCTTCACTTCTGAAAGCAATCCATAATAAGTTTCTATTCCATTCCCATTGTCCACCACTATATGTTTACTTCCATCTTCTTCATTTATTTCTCTTACTATCCCATCAAAACTTGCATTAACATCCTTATCTCCATCAGTTACTATAGCAATACCTTTATCAGATTCATCTATAACTTTCTTTTTTCCCACTGTAGGAATTGCATATTCTTCTTTTATAGTTTCTTTTAAAGTTTTTTCTCCTATCATAAAGCTTTTAGCTTCATCAATATAATCTAAAACTTTTTCTTTATATCCATCAGGATCTGGTATATTAATTGCCATTACTGCTTCATTAACATCAAATTTTTCATCTATCATTTTTTTTGAAACAGTATATGCTTCTTTTGTTCCTTCAAGTGGTATTTCTTTTATAATTAACAATAATCCTATTAATACAAAAGCTCCTCCAAATTGCCAAATCAACTTAGTAGCTATTTTATTTGGAATATTTGAATTACCACTATTTCTTATTCCATTATTAGCAGAACCTATACTTTTATATTTAGCTCCTGTTCCTTTACTTTTTACATTTCCATAGTATCTCTCATATTGAGCTTTATAATTTCCCATACATTTCCTCCATATAGTTCTATGATAAATTATATTTTCAACTAATTAGATTTATGATTTTTACCAATATACAATTCTCTACAAAAAAATAAGTTCTAAACCTATAAAAAGTTTAGAACTTATTTTTAATCAATTGTATTCATTACTATTCTAGCTGTTCCTATATTTGTTGCTACTGGTGTCGAATGTACATCACATACTCTTATAAGTGCTGATACATCTGGTTCGTGTGGCTGTGAAGTTAGTGGATCTCTTAAAAATATAACTAAATCTACTTTTCCTTCTGCAATTCTTCCCCCAATTTCTTGGTCTCCACCATATGGTCCTGATAAGTATCTCTTAACATTTAAGCCTGTAGCTTCTGAAATCTTTAATCCAGTAGTTCCAGTTGCTATTAGTTCATGATTTTTAAGTTTATCCTTAAACTCAATAGCAAGCTTAATAATCTCTTCCTTCTTCTTATCATGTGCAATTAATGCGATCTTCATAAAATTTCCCCCTAGAAATGTATTTTCTTTTTCCTCATACCAATATTTAAAACCAAACCTATTGCTACTATTGTTGTAAGAAGAGAACTTCCTCCATAACTTATTAACGGTAATGTTATTCCAGTTATCGGTAATAACCTTATAGTCATTCCAATATTCTGAGTTATAGCAAATAAGAAATATGAGACAAGCCCTATGCAAACAGCAGATGCAAATTTATCTTTTGTATTTCTAGCTATGGCTATCATCCTTGCAATAAGCATTCCATATAAAAGCAATAATATTATTGCCCCAATAAATCCCCATTGTTCTCCTATAGCTGAAAATATAAAATCAGTTTGAATTTCAGGTACATGAGTTCCTGAATATCCTGGAGCTACATCTGGACTTAATGATGGTCTTGATCCCAAAAGACCTCCTGAACCTATTCCTATTAATGATTGATTTACTTGATATCCATTTGCAGAATCTTCTGCATCTGAACTCATAAATGATAGTATTCTAGCTTTTTGGTGAGGTAGTATAATCCCTGAGTTCCACAGTACTACAACTGCTAAGAATAGAGAAAAAGCTCCTCCCCCTATTATCCTTCTATCAAGCCCAGCAATAAAGAGCATTCCAAGAACTATAAAAAAACATACCATGGACATTCCCATATCTGGTTGAGCTAAAATCAATCCTACTGGAATCATAGCCCATACAAAAACTTTAAAAATATTCCTGATATTGTTTATTTCATAATCCATATCATCTAATACTTTTGCTATCATCAATATGATTGCAAACTTAGCAAACTCTGCAGGCTGCATTTGTTGTCCTGCAATTTTAATCCATCCAGTTGCACCATTTACTTTTAATCCAACATGTGGTATCCAAACTGAAATAAGTAAAACCACAGATCCCCAATAAAATATTGGAATATACCTAAACATATCTCTATAGTCTATGGCTATCACAAAATATAAAACTACTAAAGAAAGCACAAACCAAGCTAATTGTTTCTTAACATAAGTAAATGCTGGTAAGTCATTTGTTCCACCTTTAGTTGCTAAATATATATTAAGTGAACCATATATAACTAAAGCTATCATGGAAAATAAAAGCATCTTATCCATATCTCTAAGTAATCTAAAATCTAACTTGTATCTACTAATTAGTCCTTTTTCTTTAATCAAAGTCTGACCTCCATACTTTTAGAATAACATATTAATTATATATTATTATATTAATTTTCTCCATAATTAAAATAGAAATATATCGAAATATAATAATTTTTTAATAAATGGCTAAATAAAGGTCCCCCATTAAAAATGTATTTTTTTCTTCCTCATACCAATATTTAAAACTAAACCTATTGCTACTATTGTTGTAAGAAGAGAGCTTCCTCCATAACTTATTAAAGGCAATGTTATCCCTGTTGTTGGCATTATTTTTATAGTCATCCCAATATTTTCAGTTATAGCAAACAAGAAATATGAGACAAGCCCTATACAAACGACTGATGCTTGTCTATCCTTTGTATTTCTAGCTATAGCAATCATTCTTGAAATAAGTACCCCATATAAAAATAACAATATTATTGCTCCTATAAGTCCCCATTGTTCTCCTATAGCCGAAAATATAAAATCGGTCTGTACTTCGGGTACATGGGTTCCTGAATATCCTGGAACTACATTAGGATTTATTGATGGTCTTGATCCCCAAAGACCTCCAGAGCCTATTCCTATTATAGATTGATTTACTTGATATCCATTTGCAGAATCTTCTGCATCAGAACTCATAAATGATAATATTCTACCTTTTTGATAAGGAAGTATAAAACCTGAATTCCACAATACTACAATTGCTAAAAATAAAGCTAAAGATCCTCCTCCTATTATCCTTCTATCTAAACCTGCAATAAAAAGCATTCCAAGTACTATAAAGAAGCATACCATAGTCATTCCCATATCTGGTTGAGCTAAAATCAATCCTACTGGAATCATAGCCCATACAAAGATTTTAAAAATATTCTTTATATTGTTTATTTCATAATCCATATCATCCAATGCTTTTGCTATCATTAAAATAATTGCAAACTTAGCAACCTCAGCTGGTTGTAATTGCGGTATTCCAGGAAGTCTAATCCATCCAGTTGCACCATTTACTTTAACACCAACATGTGGTATCCAAACTGAAATCAACAAAACTACAGATCCCCAATAAAATATTGGAACATACCTAAAAATTTCTTTATAATCAATAACTATTACAAAGTACAAAATAATTAATGAAAATACAAACCAAGCTAATTGTCTTCTAACATAATTAAATGGTGGTAAATCATTTGCTCTGCCCTTTGTTGCTAAATATATATTGAATGACCCATATATAACCAAAGCAATCATAGAAAACAGAAGCACTTTATCCATATCTTTAACTAATCTAAAATCTAACTTATACCTACTTATAAGCCCTTTTTCTTTAATCACGGTCCCACCTCCGTATTTTTTAAATAAAATATTAATATTCATATTAATTATTATATTTCTTTTTTTAGATTAAATTTCAAATAAATAATTAAATAAGTAGAATTGTTGATATTAATTTCAACAATTCTACTTATTTTATTTACCTACCTCTAACTCCCTTAATTGGAATGTTTGCAACTAAAGCTGACCCAGTATCTCCCTCAACTGCTTCACTTTTTGTAACTGATATTTCAACATCATCAGCATGAATATCAATATATTTTGATAGAACTTCCAATATTTCAAATCTAATTTTATCAATAGTTTCTTCTGGTATATCTCCTCTATCGTGTATCAAAATCAACCTTAATCTATCCTTTGCTACATCTTTAGGTTTTTGTTTACTGCCAAATCCACCAAAAATTCCCATGAATACACCCCCTACTTACGTCCAAAAAGCTTCTTCAATGATCCTATGAATCCAGAAGATTCTTTTCCTAATTCCATTATAGGAACTTCCTCTCCTGTAATTCTTTTTGCAATATTTCTAAATGCCTGTCCAGATTTAGATTTATCTTCAAGAACTATTGGTTCTCCCTTGTTTGTAGATACTGTTATATTCTTATCATCTGGAACAACACCTACAAGCTTTACAGATAATGTTTCTATAATATCTGAAACATCTAACATATCACCGCTTTTTGCCATATCATAGTTTAATCTGTTTACTATCACTCCATGATCTTCCAATCCTTTTGCATCAAGTTTTCCTATTACTCTATCTGCATCTCTAACTGAAGTTATTTCTGGATTAACCACCACAACTGCTTTATCTGCACCAATAACTGCATTTTCAAAGCCTTGTTCTATACCTGCTGGAGAATCAATTAATACATAATCAAAATCTTCCTTAAGTTCTCCTACAAGTTTTAACATATCTTGTGCTGTTATATCATCTTTATCTTTAGTTTGTGCTGTTGGAAGTAAACATAAATTAGAAAATCTCTTATCTTTTATAAGTGCTTGTTTAAGCCTACATCTTCCTTCTATTACATCCATCAATGTATATACAATTCTATTTTCTAAACCCATTAACACATCTAAATTTCTTAAACCTGTATCTCCATCTACTACTACTACTTTATTTCCTAAAGCAGCTAAAGCAGTTCCTATATTTGCCGTTGTAGTCGTCTTTCCTACGCCGCCCTTACCTGATGTTATTACTATTGACACTCCCATTTAATTATCCCTCCAAGAATTAATAAATATATTTATTAGTTAAATACGGTTCTACTATAATGGCTCCATCTTTTACCTTTGCCACTTCTGGATATCGTGGTTTTGGACTATCATCTGGTGAAATAGTTATTATGTCTCCTATTTTAAGTATCTCCGGTTGAAGTGAAAATGCTGCAATTATAGCTTTACTATTACCACTAGCTCCTGCAAAAACATTTCCTTTTATACTCCCTAGAACTATTATATTCCCACCTGCAAATACCTCAGCACCACTGTTTACATCTCCAATTATCACTATATTCCCCGGGAAATTGACAGTCTGTCCTCCCCTAACCGTTTTTTCTATAAATTTAGTTCTTCCCTCATAAATACCATTAAATGTCTTTACTTCTTTTTGCTTTTCTTTCACTTTTATGTCTTCTACAATTATCTCTTTGACACCTATCTCTTCAAAGAGTATATCTTTTAGTTTTACCATATCTCTCTCATTTATTACAGAAATATTAATTGTTATGTACAGGGTCGAATCTTTATAAAATTTCTTACCCTTTGATAATTTTTCTGTCAGCCTAGTTAACATATCTTGGAATCCTCCAAACTTATCCATGTCAACTAATGCATTTATCCCATTTTTGTTGCCTTTTATAATTACTCCACTTTTCTCCATTGGCTACCCTCCACCAATTATATGCTATATATTAATTCAATTAATATGATTAAATTCCTCCTTAATATATACTTTTTCCCTATAATTATATCATTAATGTACTAAAAAGAGTATCTATAATTTAAAAGATACTCTTTTTTATAAAATGTCTATTTACTTGTCTTATTATCTGGTTTCTTAGTTTGTGCATCTACTACATATTTTTTAAATGATGCTGAACTTGATGTATAAGACTTTGGTAGTCTATCTTTAAAATAAGCATCATATATCGCTTTAGCTACTGGTGCAACAGACCCACCATGTCCACCATCATAAGCTACAGCTACAACTGCAATTTCTGGATTATCTGCTGGTGCAAAGCTGACATACGGAGCATATGGTGCTCTTCCATAATCTGTTTGCTTTTCTCCAAAATCCGCAGTACCAGTTTTACCTGCTGTCTCAATAGGATATCCATTCCATGTAGCTTTTGCTGTACCATCTTCATCATTGTTAACTTTTTTCATACCTTCTAAAATAGCTTTATAAACTTCTGGTTTTATATCAACCTTATCTAACGCTTCAGGTTTATATTCTTGAACTACATTTCCATCTGGATCTGTTATTTTATCAACATAATGTAATTTATATTTGGTTCCACCATTAGCTAATGTTGATACATATTGAGCCATTTGCATTGGTGTAAATGCATTCATCCCTTGTCCTATAGCTGAATATACTTGTTGTCCTGGTGATTTAATTTCTGCTCCTCTATCACTAATTACAAATTTTGCAATAGATTGTACTACAAGTTTAGCTTGGGCATTTACATCTACTTTTCCTTTTCCGCTTGATTCATAGTTTTTTACATTTTCTTTATATTTGTCTGATGTATCCATAATTGTTTTAACATCATCCAATAGATTTTTTTCTAGTTCACTTGTTTTTACTTCATTGCTTGTCCCAATTGTCTTGAAAGCTTCTGTTATTGTGCTTTTCAAACTAGTTTTTGCTTTCTTCAACTTTTCACTATCATCTTCATTATCTGAATAATCGAAAGGCACAAACTTATTTCCATTTCCAGCATAATAACCTGCCTCTAAGAAATCTCTTAAATCATACTTTGAATATGCTATTGCATTATTTTTATATGATTCAAAATTATATACTTGCCCAAAATTTTCTTCTATTTCAATTCCTGTACTAGCTTTTTGTTTTCCATTTGGATCTACTCCAAGGCCAAACTTCCATGCATATTTTGCAATAGCATCAAGAGCTGATATATTTTGCCCACCATTTTTGTATAATCTATATGCTACTTCATAGAAATAATAGTTACAAGATACTTCTAGTGCTCCACTTACATCTACTGCTCCATGAGTCTGACTTCCTCCACTATTAGAATATATTAAACACTCTGGTCCAAAACTTTTTCCATATACATCTGGATGCTCTTTAAATATACCTTTATCAACTATTGTTTCATTAGGTTTTACTACCCCTTCTTGCATACCAGCTATTCCTGTAATGGGTTTAAATGTTGACCCTGGTGGCAATAAGCCTTGAGTTGCATAATTATAAAATCTCTTTGGATATAAATCGTATGGATCTGTTCTAACTCCATCTGATGATTTAGGAAATAAATCATCTACTGTTTTTGATAATCCTCTTGATTTTATATAATTCTTTCCAAAGGCTTCTAAGTCCGGACTGAAATACTCCTTTGTTTCTTTATCTGTCAATTGTCCTGAAATAGCAAACTTATTCGGATCATAATTAGGGTAGGACACACTTGCTAGTATTCTTCCTGTTTTAACCTCTACAGCAATAGCTGCTCCTCTAGTTGCTCCTGGGAAAGCTTCCCCTGTTCCACCTGCTCTAATATTTGTCATTGCATCTATTAATGACTGCTCTGCTGCATATTGAATGTTTTTATCAATTGTCAGATGAACATTATTCCCAGGATAAGTTTGAAGTTGAAACATTTCTTCTGTCACTCTTCCTTTGGAATTAACTTTAACTGTCGTTCCACCTTTTACTCCTTTAAGTTGATCTTCAAATGAGGATTCTATTCCTGAAACACCTATAAGATCAGTAGATGAATCATATCCTCTTAATTCATATTTATCTTTACTCAAAGTATCTATTGGAGATATATATCCAAGAACTGAAGAAGCTAATTCATTGTATGGATAACTTCTTATTGGTTCTAAACTTACATCAATACCTGGTAGATCATTTAGTTTTTGCATTATTATTAAGGCTGTATCCTTTTTTATGTTACTGGTTACAGCAACGGATTTATATCCTTTAAAACTTTCCATTTTTAATGCATCTTTTACTACAATATAAGTTCTAAGTTGACTATAAGAATATTTATCTAGAAGTAGTTTTGTTATCTCTTCTCCTGACATATCCTTATAATTTTTAACTCTTTCTTCATATGCTTTATGCTCTGCCAATTTTTCATCTTCTGGTTCTGGATCTATTAAATTAATTAAATTATAACTTTTCACTAAATAATAAAAGACTTCTTTTGGAGTTATATCCATAAGCTTTTCATTAACAGCATTTATTTGATCATCTGTTAAATCACTAGTCTTACCATCATACAATTCATTTTCAATATCTTCATTTAAACCTCTATCTCTTTTAAATCGCACCTCTTGAGCCTTTCTAGTGGTTTCATCTGTTCCTGTGAACTGAAAATATGGCTCATTTTTATTGTCTAACTTTAATGCTAAATCGTCTTGAAAGCTTTCACTATTTTGTGAAAGTATTGATAAAACTGAATCAATTGTATTAAAAAAGTGTTTATCAGCTTCTGTGGTTGTTGTATATTTTATTGTGTATGTTTGCTGATTGGTAGCTAATATATTTCCATTTGCATCATATATTATTCCCCTAGGTGCTTTTTCCGATATAAATCTAGTTGCAGTTGTATCTGCTTGATCCTTATAATCATCGTGCTTGTACAATTGAACATATACAAGTTTTGAAATGATGACTGTAAATATTATTCCCATTATCCCTAAGAAAATATTATATCTTGAGGGTCTTTTCTTTTTCTTCGGTCTATTAACTATCATTTTAACCTCCACCTATGTTTACATCTATAACTTCCACTAGCAATTATATCACTAATACAAGAATTTTTGCAGTATGTAACAAAAAAGTAATAAAAAAAAGAAGTTATCATTTTTTAAGATAACTTCTTTTTTCATTTTAAGGAGTTCCCAATGCATATTTTTGAAAAGAGTCTGATTTAGCAACATAATCTGGATGCTCTTTTTGTAATTTTTCTTTGAAATATGCTTCATAAATAGCTTTTGCAACTGGTGCAACATAAGAACCATGCGCGCCATCATAAGCCACTGCTACAACTGCAATTTCAGGACTATCAGCAGGTGCAAAACTAATATATGTCGCATATGGTTTTCTTCCATAATCCTCTTGATCATCTTTGGCATCTGCAGTTCCTGTTTTACCTGCAGTATTTATAGGAAACCCTTCCCATGTAACCTTAGCTGTACCTCCATCATCATTATTAACCTTTTCCATACCTTCTACAACAGCATTTCTAACTTCTGGTTTTATATCAATTTTATCTATAACTTCTGGTTTATATTCCTGAATTAAATTTCCATCTGGATCAGTTATCTTATCAACATAATGTAATTTATATCTAGTTCCCCCATTAGCTAATGTAGAGATATATTGAACTAATTGCATTGGTGTAAATGCATTCATTCCTTGTCCAATTGCGGAATAAACTTGTTCTCCTGGTGATTTAATTTCTGATGCCCTATCATAAACTACATATTTTGAAATAGCCTGAACTACAAGCTTAGATTGTGAATCTATATTAAACTTACCTTTATCACTCTCTTCATATTTCTTTACATTTTCTTTATATTTATCGGATGTGTTCATTATAGTTTTTATATCTTCCATAATATCTTTTTCAAAGACAGTAGTAGATTTCACCTCATCATTTGTTCCTATCTTTTTTAATATTTCTGTTATTTTACCTTTCAAACTAGTTTTAGCTGCTCTTAACTTTTCACTATCATATTCATTGTCTGAATAGTCAAATGGGATAAATTTACTTCCATTTCCACTATAAGACCCTGATTCTAAAAAATCTCTTAATATAAATTTAGAAGAATCTATTGCTCTATTTTTATAAGATTGAAAGTTATATACTTGTCCATAGCTTTCCTCCAATTCAATTCCTGTACTGGCCTTTTCTTTACTATTTGGGTCCACACCTAGACCAAATCTCCATGCATATTTTGCAATAGAATCAAGAGCTGGTATATTTTGTCCCCCCTTATTGTACAATCTATAAGCTACATCATAAAAATAAAAATTACAAGATTCTTCAAGTGCCCTAGTAACATCTATGTTTCCATGTGCTTGTTGCCCTAATGAAAATTCATAACACTTAGGTCCAAAACTATCTCCATAAACCTCTGGATGTATATCATATTTTCCTTTATCATATACCATTTCAGTTGGTCCAACGACTCCTTCTTGAAGCCCTGCTATGGCAGTAAGAGGTTTAAAAATTGATCCTGGTGGTAACAAACCTAAGTGTGCATAATTATAAAAGGGCTTTGGATACAAATCATATGGGTCTGTTCTAACTCCATCTACTTTAGGAAATAATTCATCTAGTGACTTTGATAAACCTCGTGAACTTATATAATCCGTCCCAAATTTATCTAAATCTGGACTAAACCATTTTTCTGTTTCTTGATCTGTCAATCCTCCAGAAATTGTGAATTTATTTGGATTAAAACTTGGATAAGATACACTAGCTAATATCCTTCCTGTTTTTACTTCAACTGCAACCGCTGCGCCTCTATTGGCTCCAGGATACCCTTTATCTGAATCTGTTCTAATATGTTCCATCGTATCAACCAATGACTTTTCTGCTGCATATTGAATATTTTTATCAATTGTCAAATGTACATTATTTCCTGGATAAGATTGCAATTGAAATAATTCTTCTGTTGTTCTTCCTTCTGAATTAACTTTAACCGTAGTTCCCCCTTTAACTCCCTTAAGTTCATCTTCAAAAGCAGATTCAATCCCTGCAACTCCTATAAGATCTGTTGATATATCATATCCTCTTAATTCATATTTTTCTTTACTTAAATTATCTATTGGAGATATATATCCAAGAATTGATGCTGCTAAATCATTATATGGATAAAATCTAACTGGTACTGATTTTACATCCACTCCAGGTAAGTCATTTAATTTTTGCTTTATTATAAAAGCTGTGTTTTTTTCTATATTACTAGCTAAAGTAACAGTTTTATAATTATAACCTTTAAAACTCTCCATTTTTAATGCATCTTTCACCACCATATAAGTTCTAAGTTGAGAATAAGAATAATTTTTAAGAAGTAAATTAGTTAATTCTTCTTCATCCATTTCTTTATACTCCTCAGCTCTTTCCCTATATTGCTTATATTCTTTACTTTTTACATCCTTAGGCTCTGGATCTATTAAATTTATTAGATTATAACTTTTTACTAAATAATAAAAAACTTCTTTTGGAGTTATTTCAATAAGCTTTTCATTAACAAGATTTATTTGATCATCTGTCAAATCATTTTTTTTACTATCAAAATTCAAATCTTTTTCAACTTTTTCATTTAATCCTCTATCTCTTTTAAAACGTATCTCTTCAGCCTTTTTAGCACTTTCAGTTGTACTCTTAAACTGAAAATATGGCTCACTATTGCCATCCAATTTCAATATTAAATCATCTTCAATTCCTTCTTTATTTTCTGAAAGTAATGCTAAAGCTGAATCTATTGTTTTAAAGAAACTTCCATCTGCTTCTGGAGTTGTTGTATATGTCATAGCATATGTTTGCTTATTGCTAGCTAATATATTTCCTTTTGAATCATATATAATTCCCCTTGGCGCCTTTTCTGATACAAATCTTGTTGCCTGTGTATCTGCCTTTTCTTTATAATCATCATGCTTATAAATTTGAATATAGAAAAGCCTTGAAATTATTGCAGCAAATACCACTCTCATTATCCATATATACACACTATATCTCGAAAATTTTTTCTTCTTTTTTTGTCTACTAATTATCATTTAATCCCCCACTTATAAAGCTGTTTTTCCTTATAATAGAAATTATACCATTTTAATCACATATTTTGAATTATATAAGATAAAAGTAATAAAAAAGAAGTTATCTTTTTATGATAACTTCTTTTTTTACTAACCCTTTTTATGGAGCACCTACTACATATTTTTGATATGTAGTAGAAGCTGATGTATACCATGGAAATTCTTTTTCTAATTTTTCTTTAAAATAAGCTTCATATATAGCTTTTGCCACTGGTGCTGTAGATGAACCATGACCTCCATCATATATTACTCCTACAAAAGCTATTTCTGGATTTTCAAGTGGAGCAAAACTTATATAAGTAGCATATGGTGCCCTTCCAATTTCTTTTTGCCTTTCTGCAAAATCAGCAGTACCTGTTTTCCCTCCAGTTCTTATTGGGAAATTGCCAAATACCCTTGCAGCTGTTCCCCCTTCATCATTATTAGCTTTATACATACCTTCCCTGATGGCCTTTATTGTTGAATCTTTCAACTCAATTTTATCAAGTACCTCTGGGTCATATTTTTGTATAATATCTCCATTTGAACTTGTTACCTTATCAACAAAGTGTAATTTATATCTAGTTCCACCATTTGCAAGTGTTGATACATATGATGCTAATTGTGTTGGAGTAAAATTATTCATTCCTTGACCTATAGATGCATATATCGCTTGTGCTGGAGATGTAATTTCTGATCCCTTATCATTTACTACAAACCTAGCTATTACTTCTGCTATTATTTGTGCTTGTGAATCTAGATTAACTTTTTTATTATATTTTGATTCATATTCACTAACATTTTGCTTATATTTATTTGAAAGATTCATTATATTCTTTATGTCATCTAATAATGTTTTGGCAAATTCATCTGTATTTAATCCACTGTTATCTACTCCAATTTTGTTAAATCTATCTGCAACTTTATCTTTTAAAGATATTTTTATTTCTTTTAATCTTTCACTATCGTCTCCATTATTTGAATAATCAAATGGAACAAAGAATTTTATACCTTTATACTTTCCTGATTCTAAATAATCTCTAAGTTCAAATTTAGCATATAAAATAGATTGATTTTTAAAAGAAGTGAAATTATACACTTGCCCAAAATTCTCTTCTATTTCAATTCCTGTACTATTTCTTTCTTTAGTACTAGGGTTTGCACCTAATCCAAATTTCCATGCATATTTTGCTATACTATCTAGCCCTTCTACCCCTGAACCAGCTTGCTTATATAATCTGTAAGCTACTTCATAGAAATAATAATTACATGATACCTCTAATGCATGAGTTATATCTGTATTTCCATGAGTAACATGATAATTAGTATAAAGTAAACATTCCGGGCCAAAAGCAGTTCCAAAAGTCTCTGGATGATCATTAAATTTACCTTTATCATAGATTGTGCTTGAAGGATAAACCACTCCCTTTTCCAATCCTATAAGCCCTGTTAATGGCTTAAATGTAGATCCTGGAGGAATTAATCCTTGTGTAGCATAATTATAAAATGCTCTTGGGTATAAATCATATGGATCTGTTCTTAATCCATCAACAATTGGAAATAATTCATCTATAGTTTTATTTAATCCTCTAGAATTTATAAATTTTTCTCCAAAGCTCTCTAAATTAGGGCTAAAATATTCTTTGGTTTGATCACTTGTTAACTGACCTGAAATAGCAAATATATTTGGATTGTAATTAGGATATGAAACACTTGCTAATATTCTACCAGTATTAACTTCTACAGCAACAACAGCTCCCCTAGTTGCCCCTGGATATGGAGCTTCATTTGAATTTCTAATAGATTCCATAGTATCTTTCAATGATTGCTCTGCAGCATATTGAATATTTTTATCTATTGTTAAATGTATATTGTTTCCTGGATAAGTCTCTAGTTTAAATAACTCTTTTGTAACCCTTCCCTTTGAATTAACCTTGACTGTCGTTCCCCCTTTAACTCCCTTTAACTGCTCTTCAAATGCTGATTCTATTCCCGAAACACCTACAAGATCACTAGATGCATCATATCCTCTTAATTCATATTTTTGCTCATTTGAAGGGTTTATTGCCGACATATATCCAATTACTGAGGATGCCAATTCATTATATGGATATAATCTAGTGGGTTCTAATTTAATATCTATTCCTGGTAAATCATTTAACTTTTGAAGTATAATCAATGCAGTATCCCTTTTAATATTTGTTGATAATATTACTGTTTTATATCCTTTAAAACTTTGCATTTTTAATGTATCTTTTACTAATATATATTTTCTAAGTTGCTCATAAGAATACTTTTTCAGAAGCATATTGGTCAATTCTTCTCCTGACATTCCACTATATTCTTTAATTTTTTCATCACTTGGATTTTCATCAATCAATTTAATTAAGTTATAACTTTTAACTAATTTATAAAAAGCTTCTTTAGGAGATATTCCTACAAGTTTTTCATTTACTACACTTTTTTGCTCTTCTGTTAGATTCGTAGTTTCATCCCCATACAATTCTTTTTCTATTTCCTCATTAAACCCTCTATCTATTTTAAATCTTATTTCTTCTGCATTTTGATCACTTTTAGTAGTAGTTTTATATGCAAAATATGGTTCTCCATTTCCACTTAATTTTATCATTAAATCATCTATAAATTTCTCTCCATTCTCTGATAAAATAGAAAATACAGAATCCATAGTAGCAAAAAATACTTTATCCGCTTCTTCTGTAGTCGTATACATCATAGAGTAGGTTTGTGTATTTGTAGCTAATACATTTCCATTTCTATCATATATAATACCTCTAGGCGATTTCTCTGATACAAATTTAGTGGAAGTCGTATCTGCTCTTTCTTTATAATCATCATGCTTATATATTTGAATATATATAAGCCTTCCGATAACCACAGCAAATACGACTTCCATAATTAATAAAAATATTGTATACCTAGAAAGTTTCTTTTTTTCTTTTGGTTTTTTAACCACCATATTAGAACCTCCAAGCTTTTCTCATATCCTCCCTATCAAAAAACCTTAAGATAGTCTTATATGCAAAAAGCATAATTATAGAATTATAAAGTGCAGTAATCACTCCTCTAAAAACATCAATATTGATATCAAAAGCAACAAAGATTAAAAACACTCCTAAAAACTTTAATATTGTTCCAATAAATATAGTTATAACTGGTACTAACTTCTTATCTCTCCAAATTCCTTCACCTATAAATCCAGCTGCTAAACAGCATAACATATTTATTAATGCATTTACTCCAAATAAATTATAAAAGAATATATCTTGAAGCAATCCACTAATAACACCAATAAGTACCCCTTCTTTTTTGCCATTAATTATAGAATAAGCAATAGCAAAAATAAACAAAAGACTAGGCCAAGCACCCTTTATTCCTATAAAAGGTGCTAAAGTATTATCTAATATCAATAATATAATTGTCATTATAATTAAAATTACTCTTTTAGCCATAATTCACCCCTAATCATATTTTATATCTCTCTTATCTTTAGGAGCTACTATATATAGTTCATCTATCTTACCAAAATCTACTGAAGGTTTTACTATTGCATTCTTCATTACTTTACTCTTATTCTCTTCTACTGAAGCAACAGTTCCAACTTTTATTCCTTTAGGATATAATCCACCTAATCCTGAAGTAACAATTGTGTCTCCTTCTTTAACTTGAGATTCTGGTAAAAGATCCGATATCTTTGCTAGATAATTATTTGAGCCATCTTTATATCCTTTTAATATACCACCATTATCATTAGTATTATCTACTTTAACAGCTACATTAATATTTTCATTTATTATACCTTGAATTATAGCCCAATTAGGACCAACTTTAGATACTTGCCCAACTAATCCTTTTGGTGAAATTACAATCATATTCTTTTCTATTCCATCATTTTGACCTTTATCAACTGTATATCCATCTATAATTCCACCACCACTATAACTTATAATATTGGTTGCAATATAGTTATAATTATTATGCTGCTCTTTAAAGTCTAATATACTTCTAAAATTATCATTTTCTTCTTTTAGATGTGAATATTCTAATAGCTGACTCTTAAGATCTTCATTTTCTTTAGTTAACTCTTTGTTTTCTTCTTTAACTTGTGAAAAATTCAAAAAGAAATCTACTGAATTCTTAACTCCTCTATTTATGTTATACGCAATTTTTTGAATAGGGTTTAATGCAGTTCCTGCAGCCCCTTGTACTCCACTTGTATCTTTGTTTGCAGTATAAATAATTAATCCTAAAAATGCAACTGACAGTACTATTACAGTAACTGTCAGTTTGTTCTTGAAGAGCTTCATCTGTTATTATCTCTCTTCCCTATTGATCTTATCAAAATCTTCAAGGGCTTTTCCTGCTCCTAGTACAACACTGTCAAGTGGTGATTCTGCAATATGTACAGGCATATTAGTTTCACGTGTTATTAAAACATCTAACCCTTTTAATAATGCGCCCCCACCAGCAAGCATTATTCCTTTTTCCATAATATCCGCAGCAAGTTCTGGCGGTGTCTTTTCTAGAGTTGTTTTAATTGATTCTATTATTGCGTATACTGGTTCTTTAATTGCTTCTCTAATTTGAACTTCTGAAACTTCTATAGTCTTTGGAAGACCTGTAATCAAGTCTCTTCCTTTTATTTCCTTCATAGTTTCATCATCTTCTACTTTATAGGCAGAACCTATTTCCATTTTAACTTGTTCAGCAGTTCTTTCACCTATCATTAAGTTATATTCTTTCTTAATATAAGCTATAATTGATTGGTCTAATTCGTCTCCAGCAATTCTTAGTGATTTACTAGTTACTATTCCTCCAAGCGAAATTATAGCTACTTCTGTTGTACCCCCACCGATATCAACTATCATACTACCTGTTGGTTCACTTACTGGTAATCCTGATCCAATTGCTGCTGCCATTGGTTCTTCCATAAGTACAACATCTCTTGCTCCTGCAAGTTTTGTTGCTTCTTCTATCGCTCTTTTTTCAACCTCAGTAACTCCTGAAGGATAACAAACTATAATTCTTGGACTTTTGAATGATCCCTTACTCGCTGCCTTTTCTATTAAAGATTTTATCATTGTATGAGCTACATCAAAGTCAGCTATAACTCCATCCTTAAGTGGTCTAATAGCTATAATATTTCCTGGTGTTCTACCTATCATCTGTTTAGCTTCTGTTCCTACAGCCAAACACTTTTTTGAAACACTATTTATGGCTACTACTGAAGGCTCTCTTAATACTATTCCTTTACCTTTTACAAAGACAAGCGTATTTGCAGTACCTAAATCTATTCCCATGTCCTTGCTACTTCCGAAAAAACCCATTGTTTTTTATCCCCTTTCAGTTAAATGATTCCTTTTTCTTTTAAACTTAAATATTTTTTATTACCTACAATTATATGATCTAATAAATTTATTCCAATTATTTTCCCACATTCAATTAATCTTAAGGTAATATTTATATCCTCCTCACTGGGATTTGGATCTCCAGAGGGGTGATTATGACATATTATAATTGACGCTCCACTACTTTTAATAGCTTCACAATATATCTCTCTTGGATGAATTAATGATGAATTAAGTGTTCCCTTGAATACGTCTTTTACTTTTATTATTTTATTCTTAGTACTTAATACTATTAATTTTAAAACTTCTTGATTTAAATCAGCCATTTCAATCATAAGCATCTCTGCTATGTCTTTTGGTGAATTTATAGTAATTCTACTATCAGCTTTTAGTGTATTAAATCTTCTGAAAAGTTCTGCCAATGCAAGTATTTGAGATGCTTTAACAGTTTTTATACCTTTGATTTTCTTTATCTCGTCATAGGTTATAGTTAAAATTCCATTTAACCCATTAACCTCACTTAATATTTTTTCACTCAAAGTTAAAATATTTTGTCCTCTAGTACCACACCTAAGTATTACTGCTAATAACTCTTGATTATTTAGTGTTTCAGCACCAAAGTTTATTAACTTTTCAACAGGTCGTTCATTAATGGGAATCTCCATAATTTTTAGATTGTTGTCCATATTTAACTCCTAAAAATAAATTGCCCTTCCCCCTTAACTTAATAATTTTTCAATCATTTCATTAAGTTTATTTAAAGGTAATCCTACTACATTGTAATAACATCCTCTAATCTCTTTAACAAAAACACCTGCTTTTCCTTGAATTCCATATGCTCCTGCTTTATCCATTGGATCTCCACTTTTTACATAACTGTTAATCTGATTTTCAGTTAACTTAGAAAAAAGTACCTGAGTTTCTACAGAATCCTTAAGAATTTTTCCAGTATCTGTGTTAATCAATACTACTCCAGTATATACTTTGTGAGTGTTATCACTGAGCCTATTAAGCATTTTGTAAGCATCTAGCTCGTCTTTAGGTTTACCAAGTATTTCATTTTCTAAAGAAACTACAGTATCTGCAGCTATGATTATTGAAGGTTCAATTACCTTTTTCATTACCTCCATAGCTTTTCCTAATGCAATTTCCTCTACATACTTAGATATATTGCTTGTTTTTTCAACAATACTTTCATCAAAATCACTTACAATCACTGTGAAATTTTCTACAAGCCTGCTTAAAAGCTCTTGTCGTCTCTCAGAAGCTGAAGCCAAAATTATTTTCAAAACATCACTTCCTTAAAAGTACACTTCTATAGTATTACCTTTATTTATAATTTTAACCATAAATATTAAAATTATACCATAAGATAAATATTTTGTAGCGAACACTATTTCTACACTTTATATAGTTTATCATTTAATATGCTTATAAACAAGTCTGTTTCACTAATTAAGCACTTTTTAATTTTTTTTTAATAATTCAACTTTGCTTATATTTTATTAATATATTATATAAAAATACTAACGACTCATTTGAATTTTCTTTTTTATATTCATCTGGAAGACTCTCTACATTATTTGCCAATTGCTTAATTTCTTCATTATTAGAGGTATCTTTACTTAAAACATCTTTAACCCATGTTTTAAATTCTTTTGTATCAATACTCTTCACATCTTTCTCATAAAGCTTATTTATAACTTTTATATATGCATCAATAATTTCTGCTTCAGTTTTGTTCTCTGCTGAATCAAGCTTACATGCCATTCTAAAATTACTTATAGATCCTTTAGTTAATTCTTGGCTTTTACTTTCAGAATCTGTTAATGGATATATTCCTGCCATAAGTTTAAAACTTCCACTCTCTTCTACAATGAACTTTTCATATCCGTCTGGAATTGTTTTTAATGTTGATTCTGCATTGTTTTTATTTGAAAATAGACCACATTGAATAATTCCGAAAGCCTTTTCCTCATTCACAGAATTTACAACCTCTTGCGTAGTATTTTCCTTTTTGCCTATTTGACTACTTCCTATTAATAACTTATATACACCCATCCCTAAAGCTAGTGATATAATAATTATTAATAACAACCAGCCAAAAAAATTCTCACCTTTTTTCTTCTTGTAATCATATCTTGTGTATCTCATAGTCTCCCCCCTAAATATTATAGATTAACTTCACTTTATAGTTCCGCTTATAATATATATGGTAAGTTTTACATTGTTATTCATTATGTATTGTTTATTTTATTTGAAAGTTAGGAAAAGAGAATTGAAAATTTATTAAAAATAAAAGCACATAAAAGCAGCTAAATTCTGCTTTTGTGTGCTTTTAAAATTCAAAAAATATAAGATTTTTATTTTTCCATTTTCTATTATTAAACTACTCTTCTAGCACCAGCATAGTTGGTTGTATAATAACCTTCATTCAAAGAATTAACCTTAACACTACCACTTGATGCAGCATGAATAAAATCACCATTTCCTATATAAATCCCTACATGCCCAATCTTAGTATAAGTATTGAAAAAGATTAAATCTCCATTTTTAAGCTCTGATTTTTGAATTGGTTTTCCTACATTAAATTGTTCTCCTGAGGTACGAGGTATATTCATCCCAAAATGCTTATACACATAACTAGTAAATCCAGAACAATCAAATGAATTTGGTCCAGTTGCTCCAAACACATAAGGTCTTCCTATAAAGTTATGTGCATAATTAACAATTTCTTGTGTGTATCCATTTGATACACTAACTGTTTGCTCATCATTTATATTCTGTTGATTAAGGCTTTCATCTCCATATACATAAACAGAATTAATATTTACAACTCCAATCCAAATAAATATACTAACTATAAGTTTGACAATCATGTGATAATTTGATTTCATTGATATTTCTCTCCTCTTTTGAAAATTAACCTATCACATGACAATTTGCCTCATTATTAATGTTTTTATACAATTTTAAATATAAAATTTAAAATCCAATTTAATTTATTTATTCATTATCACAAGATTTCTATCATTATTGGTTCCATCAAAAAAGTTTTTTGCAATTCTAGAAACATCAAAACCAAGACTATTCCAAAAAGATAACCCCTTAATATTACTTTCAACAACTCCAGTTCTAACTACATCTACAAAGTATTTTTCTTTAAAATAATCTATTACCCTGTTAATAATGATAGAACCTTCTCCTTTATTTCTTAATTTTTTATCTATAATAAATAACCATATAAATAGTTCATTTTTCTTTTCAAGTCTACCCTTAAAAACAGCAATAAGTTTTTTCTCTTTTATAACTTTTACAAAGCATTCATCATCAGCTACATAATATTCTAAATATCTCCTATAGAATACTTGAGGGTCTAAAGAATAACAGGTTCTATCTTCTTCATTATTTTCTTTTATCCATTTTCCAAGATACTCTAAATCATCTTCCTCTACACTTTCAAATGTATAGTCTTCATACTTAAAATCAACGCAAATCATAAAAAACTCTCCTTTATAGGCAAACATACATATTTTCAATTCAAAATATAAATTTATGGTTAACAATTATTATTAATAAATTTAACATTCAAATTACCATATTATAAGTATTCTATAAATATTTGTTTTTCCCTTCATACCCTTATATCAAAATAAGGGATGGTTTAAAACTCCATCCCTTGTTCCTTAATAATTCTTATTTATTTCTTTTAATATTTCTAATAAGTATTCCCACACTCTTTCAGTAGAACTTATAGATAAATGTTCTTCTGGAGTATGTGCATCTCTTATATCTGGGCCAAAGCTTATCATATCCAATTTTCCTAGCTTTTCTTCAAATAATCCACATTCAACCCCTGCATGAAGTGCATAAACTACTGCATCTTTACCATACATCTTCTTATACACATCTTTACATAATTCTCTTATTTTAGATTCATTATTATATTCCCAAGCTGGATAAGGGGCAGATTCTTCAAATTCTCCTCCAATAGCTTCTGTTAAAACCTTTATCTTACTAACTTGATCATCTTTTAATGTTTTAACTGAGCTTCTAACAGCACTATGGAACTCTACTTCTTTTCCATTTGTAACTACAACTCCAACATTTGATGAGCTTTCAACTAACCCATCTATATTAGCACTCATAGTATTTACCCCATTTGGATATACATACAAAAGACTTACAACTTTCTTTGTAGATTCTTTTGAAAACTTTTCTTTTATATCTTCATTAAATTCTTCTACAACTACTTTAACAACATCATCTTTTCCTTGTAATTCCTTTTTAAATAAATCATTTAACTCTTCTATTTTAGCTATTACAGCTTCTTTTTTACTTTCATCTATGGCAATAACAGCATCTGCTTCTCTAGGAATAGCATTATCTTTTGCTCCTCCGTTAATTGAAACTAAATTAAATTCTAAATCATTTGAAAGTTCATTAAGTGTTCTACCTATTAACTTATTAGCATTTCCTCTACCTAAATGAATATCAGACCCTGAATGCCCCCCCTTTAATCCTTTAACTACTACATTAAATAACTTTTCTCCATTTAAAGGCTCTGTTTCAACTTTTATAGCTGATTTTGTTCTAATTCCACCTGCACAGCTAACTAAAAGATATCCTTCTTCTTCACTATCTAAATTTATAAGAATTTTTCCTTCTACAGATTCTTTTGAAAGTGCTTGTGCTCCTGTCATTCCAGTTTCCTCATCTGTAGTTAACAGAACTTCTATCGCTGGATGGTCTATAGTGTCATCTGCAAGTATTGCCATAGCATAAGCAACAGCTATACCATTATCTGCTCCAAGAGTTGTACCATCTGCATATATATAATCATCTTTTACTACAAGTTTTATTGGATCATTTTCAAAGTCATGTTCTGTTCCTTTATTCTTTTCACAAACCATGTCCATGTGACCTTGTAATATTACTATTGGTGCATTTTCATATCCTTTTGATGCTGGTTTTTTTATAATTATATTTAAAGCTTCATCTTGTGTAACTTCTAATCCAAGTTCTTTTGCAAAATTTAATAAGTAATCACTTATTTTTTTTTCATTTTTTGATCCTCTAGGCACTTTAGATATTTCCTCAAAATACTTAAATACTAAAGCTGCTTTAGAATTTTCTAATTTCTTCATTTTTTTTCTCCTTTTCGTCCATAATGTGTTAATATTATACTTAAGATTAGTCTAAGTATATCATATTGTAAACCATTATTTAAATTTTTTTAATAATCCACTATTTTTAAAAAAACTTATGTAAATAATATTTATGTGACTAATCATAATTCAATTTTAGGAGGTTACTTATATGCAAAAAACAAAAATGATTTTTACAATTGGTCCAGCAAGTGATAATGAAAAAATGCTTAGAAAATTCATTAACATTGGAATGAGTGCTGCAAGGTTAAATTTTTCCCACGGAACCCATGAGACGCATAAAGAGAAGATTGACCTAATAAAAAAGATTAGAGAAGAGATGGATTCTCCAACTGCCATTATCCTTGATATTAAAGGTCCAAAAATTAGAACACATAATTTTATAAATGATGGTGTTGAGCTTGTTAAAGGGCAAGAATTCTCATTTATATGCGGTGAAGAAATACTAGGAGATGCTGAAAAATGTTCAATTTCATATGATGTTTTATACAAAGATGTTGAAGCTGGTGGCACAATCTTAGTTGATGATGGTTTATTGAAATTTGAGATACTTCAAGTTATTGATAAAGAAATTAAGTGCAAGGTAAAAGTTGGTGGAATGATAAAGAACCATAAAGGTGTTAATGTTCCTAATGTAAAAATTAAATTACCTTCAATCACTGAAAAAGATATAACTGATATAGAATTTGGATGTCAAACAGGAGTAGATTATATAGCTGCATCTTTTATTAGAAAAGCCAGTGATATATTAGAAGTAAAGAGAGTTCTAAAAAAATTTGGTGGAGAAAATATTCAAGTAATTGCTAAAATCGAAAACCAAGAAGGTGTTGATAATATTGACTCTATTATTGATGTAACTGATTGTGTTATGGTTGCAAGAGGTGATATGGGAGTAGAAATTCCTATAGAAAAAGTTCCAATAATTCAAAAGATGATTATAAGAAAATGTAAGAAAGCTGGTAAAACAGTAATTACTGCTACTCAAATGCTAGACTCTATGATTAGAAATTCTATGCCAACTAGAGCTGAAGCGTCTGATATCTGTAACGCAATCTTTGATGGAACTGATGCTATAATGCTTTCTGGTGAAAGTGCTTCTGGTAGTTTCCCAAAAGAAGCTGCTGAAACTATGGCTAGAATAGCTCAAGAAGCTGAAGCTAACTTAGATTATAATCATCTTTCTAAACATTTAGCTGAATCTTCATTAACTGACTATGCAGATGCTATAAGTTATTCAACATGTAGAACAGCTTCAGGATTAAATGCTAAAGCAATTGTTGCTGCTACAAAGAGTGGCTCTACAGCAAGACTATTATCTAAGTATAGACCAAAATCTCCTATTATAGCTATAACTCCATATGAAGAAGTTAGAAGAGCTTTAGCCTTAACTTTTGGAGTTTTACCTTCTAGATGTGAAATGTTTAATAATACTGATGATATTTTAGTAGAAGCTAAGAAAACAGTATATGATTTAAATGTTGCCAAAAAAGGTGATGATATAATTGTTGCTGCGGGAATGCCAACTACTCATACTGGTGGAACTAATATGATGAAAATAGAAAAACTTTAATAAAAAGTTTTTCCATGAATAAAATATTTTACATAAAAATTATAATCCATCTAAAATAAAAATATTTTAGATGGATTACTTTATTATTCAAACTTAAAATCTTTAAATAATTCTCCTAATGATATTCCTTCTTCATTATCATTATATTGCAAATACTCTTTGCTCTTTTCATCTGCATCTTTTATACTTAAACTTAATTTTTTAGTTTCCTTATCTATATTTAATACTTTAACCTTAACTTTTTGTCCTATCTTAAGTACATCTCCAGGCTTTGTTATATTTTCATCTGTAATCTCACTTATATGTACAAGCCCTTCAACTCCAGGTAAAACTTCTACAAAAGCTCCAAATGCAGCTAATCTTGTAACTGTTCCTTCAAAAATTTCTCCATCTCTTATTGAATCACCATGAACTTTCCAAGGTTCTTTTTCAACATCTTTAAGTATTAAAGCTACTCTCTCTTTTTGTCTGTCTATTTCACCTACAAAAACTTCAACTTTATCTCCTACACTTACTACATCTTCTGCTCTATGAACTCTTTCCCAGGATAAATCATTCAAGTGAATTAAGCCTTCTACTCCACCTATATCTACAAAAGCTCCAAATTTAACAACTCTAGTTACAACACCAGTTCTCTTTTCTCCAGACTTAACATTTGCCCATGCCTTCTTTTTATTTTCTTTATACATTTCTTCTTCTATTACTCTTCTTGAAGCTACTATTTTTCTGTTTCTTAAATCTAATTCTATTAATTTTACTTCTAAAATCTTCCCTACAACTGAATCTAGTTCTACTCTTTCCCTACTTAATTGAGAACCTGGTATAAATACTCTAGTGTTTCCATAGTATGCAACTACTCCACCTTTTACCGATTCCTTAACCTTTACTAAAATTATTCCTTCACTTTTAAAAGCATTCTTTAAATCATCTTTTTCTGTAACTTCTAAAGCTCTAACTCTAGATAATAAAACATACCCTTCTCCATCATTAGGGGATACAACATATACATCTAATTCATCATCTTTTTTTACTACATCCATAGGATTTTCATCATCATTAGTTAATTCTTCCTTAGTTATAACTCCATCAAAGGCATAATTTATATTTACTGTAACTTCTTTTTCATTTACATCTATTACTCTTCCTTTTAATATTTCACCTGACCTTATCCTCTTAACATCATAATCTGCTAAAAAGTCTCCCATATTACCATTTACATTCTCATTTGACATAAAGCTCCACTCCAATCTTAACTAAACTTACCTTTAATTTTATACGAATGATACTTTTTATACAAGTATTGGATTTAAACCTTACAATATAATTAAGATTTCGAAAAGTTATAAAATACCTCTTCACTACTTTTTTTTTTGTTGTATAATATACTATAAATATATATTATTAATTGATCTGGGGAGGTGATGGTTATAAAAAAAGTAGCAAAAAAATTATTTCTTACTTTATCTTTGTCATTAATATTTACTATTTCAAATATTATTGGGAATCCAATACTACTACCACAGAACCAGATTAATAGTACTTATATAGTACAAGCTAAGTCTAGTGGAAGTTCTTCAAGTAGTAAAAGCAGCAGCGGTTTTTCTTCTGGTGGTTTTTCTTCTTCAAAGAAGAGTAGTAATTCTACTAGCAGTGATTTTAAATCAGGTTCATATTCTTCTACAGATAAAAGTTCTTCTAGTTCAAGCGACAAAAGTAGTAGCTCAAGTAGTGGAAGTTATCGTGGAGGAAGTAGTTATAGAAGCTCCTGGTTCCCTGTTCCAATTTTCATAGGGGGTGGCGGTGGTTCATCTATACTATCTTCACTAATATCACTAATAATGCTTATTATAATTATTGTTGTTATAGTAAAAATTTATAAAAAGTATAAAAAGAAAAAAAGAAAATAGATAATCTTAGGAGGTTAACAATTATGGGAATTTTTTCAAGAATGTCAAATATGGTGAGAGCAAAAGTTAACAATACATTAGATGAAGTGGAAAATCCAATTGAATTATTAGATCAAAAAGTTAGAGATATGGAAGAACAATTAAATAAAGCTAAATTGAATTCTGCACAAATTTTAGGTAATGTTCATGCTGTAGAAAAGAAAATGGCATTAGCTCAAAAGGAATCTGCAGATTTTGATCAAAAAGTTAAATTAGCTATGGCAAAAGGAAATGAAGAATTAGCTAAGAGAGCATTAGCTAAAAAGGTTGAAAGTGATAAAAAATATAGCACTTTAAAGGCTACTTATGAAACTTCAAAAGTTCAAGCTGAAACTATAAAGAAAAATCTTAAAGCACTTCAAGAGGAAATTGAAAAAACTAGAAGTTATAGAGACGAAGCTGCTGCTAGATATTCAAGTGCTCAAGCTGCTAAAAAGGTAAATGAAGTATTAGCTGATGTTAAGACTAAAACTAACTCAATTCAAATAGATAATATAGAAAGAAAAATTGCTAAAGAAGAATCTATGGCCCAAGGTTTAGGTGACCTTAGAGAAGTAGATGATTTTGAAAGCGAATTTGCTAAGCTTGATGATGTAGATTTAGATTTAGAATTACAAAAATATAAATCACAACAATAGTAGGTATATTATGTCAAAAGATATAGATTTTATAAACCAAGAGAAAGAATCCTGGGGTAAGGTATTTACCGATATAACTTATGCTATAAGTGAAGTATCACCTTTTGTTGATGAAAGAGATTTAAAACGAAGAAGATATTATGTGAAAATTGATATTTTGAAAGAGTATATTAATAAACTTAATTACGCTTCAATAGATTCAAAGAAAAAATTTTCCCTTAATATTTTCAAGGATGATACAAAAGTAAATGATGCAAAAAGATTTAAAAAAGATAATAATTCTACACTTAAGCAATTAAAAAATTGTTCTAAATGTCAGTGTCTAAATTGTACTTTTGAATGTAAATTTAAAGGCTGTGCATCATGTAAAGAAGATTCAGCAATTAAATCTTGTGATAAGGATATATTTAATGTACGAATCTACAAAGACTTTAATTTAGATCTTACTAATAATGATACTGGTAGATCTGATAAATACAAAGTTCTTGCTGTCGTAGAAAATTGTGAAATTCAAAAATTATACATTTTACTTGAAAATATGTATAACAATGAAGAAAAATTAATTTTATATTACTATCCAGGAATTAAAGCTGATGATTTTGGTGAAATTAGAAATCCTGAGGAATTTGACTCAGTCGTTCAAGCTTATCAACAGTTAGATTATTAAAAAAAAGTTGGCTAATTTTTAGCCAACTCAGACCGTTGACAAAAGAGATATTTTCATTCCTGAAAATATCTCTTTTGTCTTTACTTTATAAAAACATATAAAT
>NZ_JANDMF010000057.1:0-32781 GCF_031626875.1 Clostridium sp. SHJSY1 | reverse complement strand
TCTCAGATTTGTAGAATCTGGGGTTTATTTTTTTCACAAAAATGAGCTGTGCACTAATTATTTAGTGCGACAGCCCCATTTAAAAAGTTTTAAATCTCTACATAAGAGAAATAATCAAAATCTGCTGCTTTATTATTTCCAGTTGTGTCTATACAATTCATCCCAACAAAGGCTCCTGTAAAGAATCCTCCCCCTCTTATATAATCATCAGACAACTTTCTAGATTCAAAGTTTATAGGTATTACCATCCAACTAATTCCATCAAATGAATATGAATATCTATAAGATCCTACTCTAACCTCTACTTTAAAATGAACATATTCAACATCATTAGGAATTGGAATCATCTTATCTTCCAAAGGCATACTAAATTCAAAATTATCACAAATAACTATATCAATTACCCTTCCTTTATCTTCATTCCAAGTCACATGGATTGTAGACCAATTTTCTGTATTATAATAACATGTTAATCCTGCTTCTTGTTGAAAAGTTTCTGGGTTAAAGGATACACTTGTTGATGCATCAAATTTAAAATTCTGCCACCTTCTAGCTACAAAAGCTTGTGTAAATGTGGAAGTTAAAGATTCTTTACCATATAATCTTAAACTTCCTTTTCTAGCCTTCAAAGAAGCTATATCTTCTGTAAGAGGAATACGTAAGGATTGGAAATTAATATTTAAATTTTCACTATCAAAATCATCTTTTTCATTATAAGTTTTTTCCCACTTTACTTCTGGGATATCAGGACCTTCTACTTCTACACTACCTTGCTTTCCACCAACTACTTTTGGCCAATTATCTTTCCATTCTATCTTCTGAATAGCTGTTTCACGACCAAGTGGACAGTATCCTCTTTTCTCAAGTACTGGATAATCCCCAACAGGTAATGGTCTTCCCACTAAATGAGCCAAATACCATTCATCTGTATGAGTATGAACTAATGATGCATGACCACATTTTTGTAATGTATTTCTAGGATCATGCCATGATGTTAATAAAGGATACTCTGGATCTATTTCATATGGTCCATATAAATTTTTTGAACGAGCAACTGTCTCTGAATGTTCATAAGTAGTTCCTCCTTCTGCTGTAAATAGGTAATAATATTCACCTATATGATAAATATGAGGTCCTTCTGTATATTTTATATCAGTTCCTTTATATATAATTTCAGGTTTACCAATTAATTTTCCTTGTTCTTCTGAATATTCTTGAATTGCAATTCCATAAAAATTGTGATTATATACACGTTGATCCCAATACATATTTACAAGATATTTTCTTCCATCATTATCATGAAATAAAGATGCATCAAAGCCAGTACCATTTAAAGTTATTGGTTCACTCCATACTCCATCAATAGTATCACACTGAGTTAAATAATTATGGCAATCTTTCCAAATACCATCTGTCACTTTTACATCTGTATATATAAGCCAAAACTTACCATCACTATAACTTAAATCAGGAGCCCAGATACCACCTGAGTTTGGATTTCCTTTCATATCCAAAAGTGATGTTCTATCTAATGGATGAGATACAAGATGCCAATTCACAAGATCTTTTGAATGATGTATTTGAACTCCTGGAAACCATTCAAAAGTTGAAGTTGCAATATAATAATCTGTACCTACTCTACAAATACTTGGATCTGGATTGAACCCTTTTAATATTGGATTTTTAATAATCATTATAAACTCTCCTCTCTTAATTCTGCTCTAGATTTTAAATCTGCTGTAATTTCTTCATACTTTTTATCATCTAAATTGTAAAAATTAATATCTATTAAGGCTAATACCATAAGAATTGCTGGAACAACTGTAGCTGTAATTAGTATTCCTGTTAACGCATGAGGTGTTTGTGTTTCATTGGCTACATATCCAAACCATCCTAAAACAATTCCTGGCACTGCTCCTCCTAAGGCCATTCCGCATTTAAAGAAAAATCCAATAATAGCATATATTAACCCGCTTAATCGTTTACCTGTGACATATTCTCCATATTCAATTGTTTCAGGAATTAAAGCCCACATAAAAGCTCCTGCTGTCAAAGACCCTATTGATGTTATAACACGAGAAACTAATATTAATCCTACCATATCAGTTGGTATAACTAAAAGAGAAAGTGTTCCCACAACTGTTATTAAAAGTGATATATTTAATAATGCTTTTTTTCCTATCTTTTTATTTATTTTAGGTATAAGTGGAATGCATATAAATGCAGGTAATGAACCTAAAACTGTATACCATTGAACTAAATCTGGTCTACCAACATTATAAGTTACATAATATATTCCTATTGAACTATTTATAGAATTTATACCAAATATTAATACAAAAAATAGACTTAAAACAACAAGAGGTCTATTTGTTCTGAATTGCTCAAAAATATCTGAGAACTTTATTTTGTGACTTTCATTAACACATTTTACCCTTTCTTTTGTACTAGCAAAACAAAATAGTAATAAAAGTGCTCCTGCTATTCCTAATATGCTCATAGTAATTTGCCATCCTCTAGATAATCCAAAAGATTTAGTGAAATATCCAGAAAGTACAGGTACAAAATAGGAAACGATTACTCCACCTAGATTAGCAAAAACCATTCTTACTGAAGTTAAACTTACTACTTCTTCACTATCATTTGTAATAGCAGATGTTAATGCTCCATAAGGTACATTAATACAAGTATAGGTAATAGAAAGTCCAACATAGGTTACATATGCATAAATAAGTTTTCCTGTAGCTGAAAAATTAGGTGTTGTAAAACATAAGAACGCTAAAATAGCAAAAGGTACAGCACCATATAATAAATAAGGCCTAAATCTTCCAAATCTTGTATTAGTTTTATCTACTAGTGTACCTATTATTGGGTCATTAATTGCATCAATAAATCTTACAATTAAAAACATAACCCCAGCTTGTCCTGCTGATAAGCCAAATACATTTGTATAGAAAAATAATAAGTAAATTGAAATAGTTTGATATATTAAGTTACTTGCCAAATCACCAGATGCATATCCAATTTTTTCTTTCATTTTAATTTTGGGTTTTTCCATTTTTATTAATCCCCTCTTTCTTTTACTTTTTGTATTTTTTCGCAATACTAGTATATCTATGTTTTTACTCTTTTATAACAACTTTTAAAAAGCAATTTAAAATCTTTTCCTATTATATTTTTAATCTTCTATTATTAAATAAAAAAAGGACATATGTAAACATTACATTCTGCCCTTCATTCATAAGTAAAAGCCTTGTCTAAAATTCCTTAGCTACAGCCTTAGCCTTTTCAATTCCTTCATTTATTTTTCCTTCAACATCTGTTCCTAACACATCTACATTTTCAATAGCTATTGTTCGAAAATCTTGAATGCCAAAGAACCCTAATATTGTTCTTAAATATTTGTCCCCCATTTCATAAGGAGAATTTATATACTCTCCTCCTCTTGAAACTATATGTACAGCTTTCTTATTATTTAAAAGTCCTACAGGACCATTTTCTGTATACTTAAATGTGATTCCTACTACACTTACATAGTCAATATATGCTTTTAATATAGCTGGAAAACTTAAGTTCCACATTGGAGCTGCAATTATATACTTATCTGCTTCTGCAAATTCATATGCAAAATTTAAAACTGGATTTTTTCTACTATTTTCATCTTTAGGTCCAAAAACTTCCTTCAAATCTTCTGGTTTTAAAAATTCTATTTTTTCTTTATATAAATCTACGGTTGCTATCTGATCATTTGGATTATTTTTCTTGTATTCATCAACAAAACTGTCTGATACTTTAAATGTTCTTGACTCACCCTCTGATTTGATATTTGCTTTAATATATAATACTTTACTCATAATTTCATCTCCAATCTAATTACAATATTCCTTTGTATTTTATGTGATATTATAAATAAATATACTTTGAGTGATTAATTCAAATCTAGATATAAGTATATATACATTTTTATACCTAAAAAAGAAGCTTTCGATTCTTCTAGCTCCAAACTATATTAATAGCATTTAGTACAATGTCTCTATCCTGTCTATTAACATTTCTAACTATATCTAAAACATCAGTTTCATTATTTTTATAACTATTGAATAAGTTAAATGCTAATAATATCAATGCTTTATTCCCATTTCCACTAATTAAATTAACTGCATTTTCTTTTATTCTATGATTTCTAAGATCAAAAATTGATTTTCTATTATCCCATAAACTTTCCTTTTCACATATTATATATAATGCTGCAACTTTATTCTTTTCTAAAACACTTTCACCAATTATACCCATTTCCTTAAGTACTTCACTATATCTTTCTCTAGTGTCCCTTGATATTAACTTTAACATTAAACCATCCTCTCTTATATATTTCAAAGTTTAATTATATCTTAAATTATCGTCCGCTTTTTCCAATTTTATACATAAATTTTAATATTACAAGAACTTTTTAATCCTTTATAAATTCTCATATAATCTTCTACTAATCTACATAGAGTTCTTTATATTTGCATAGTAAATACATAATCTATAAGTTAACAAATACCTTTAAATATGCATAAGTTGTATTAATGATTAATGAAAAAATTATAACTTATTTAAATATAATCTTATATTAAAGAAAGAAGGGAATAAGATATGCCTTTTACTAATTTATATGATATTGAATATAGTAATGACTTTTCTATTACAGGCAGAAAAGAAATAACAGAAGATCTTAAATTAACTAATAACCCAATAGTCTCTAGCGGAACCTTGACTGGAACGGTAATATCTGAAGATACTCCTGTAATTGGAGCTACAGTTAAATTATATGATTCAAATTATAAACCTATAGAGCATGTAACTACTATAGAATCTGATGATACTGATATTCCAAGCGGTAGTTATACATTTACCAATATACCTGCTGGAGCTTATAATGTTGTAGCAATTAAAGATGGTTATCTATTATCAAATTCATATCCTGTAATTATTCAAAACGAAACAGTAACAAAGCAATCTATAACTTTAACTCCAGATCCAGCAGCCAATTTAAATACTATCTATGGAATAATATCTTCAACTGATACTAAACCAATAGAAAATGCAATTGTAACTCTATCAACAACTGGTTCTACTCCTAAACTTATAGGAAAATGTACAACAAATGATCATGGACAATACTTTTTCACCAATATACCTGCTGGACTCTATACTGTTACAGCATCAAAACCAGGTTATATTAGTAACCCTTCTGGTATAATACCACTTGATACAAAAGAAATTTTCAATCTTAATTTAATATTACAAACTAATTCAGATACTAATACGGGAACAGTAAGTGGCCTTATTACAAATACAAACAATATTCCTCTTCCTAATGCAACTGTTGCATTATATTCTATTGTCGATGGGTTTGAAGGGATTATCGCTATCACAAAAACAAGTGCATCAGGTAGATATTTATTTACAAATATAACTCCTGGTGAATATCGTGTAAAAGCTACTGTCCAAACTGAAGGATAATTATACATGCTAATTGAAGATAAATATATTCTTAAGGATAGTAACCCCTTCAATATACATCTAAACGAGGAAGCTACTATTAACCTTGAACTAGAAAAAAGTACTACCTATCATAATACTATTTTAAAAGGAAAAGTTTTTGATAGAAACTCACCTATATCTAATGCAACCGTTTCAGTTTTTGATAGACATTTAAATCCTCTAGCTCATACAACAACTAATGAAAATGGTATTTATAGCTTCACTAATTTATTAAGTCCTGGTGAATATAAGGTAATTGCATCTGCTAAATATTATGCAACTTCCCTAACTAAATATGTAGTTATAAGGCCAAATGACATTAGCGAACTATCTTTCTCTCTTAAAACTAGCTCTGCATTAGTAAATGGCCTAGTATATGGTAAGGTCATGAGAGAAGGTACTAATATAGTTATACCAGATGTGAAAATTAGCATAAAATCTTCAGATGATTCAAAAAGTAATATATACGAAACAACTTCAAATAATAATGGGCAATATATTATCTATGATATTTTACCTTACGAATATATTTTGGAAGCAAGTAAACCTGGATATATTTTCCCCATCCCTATAAAATTTACTGTTAATAAATTTAATTTAATACCTCAAAATATAAACCTTATACTTGATACAAATAATTCATCTGGTATGATTTCTGGAACAATTTTATATAATAGAGTACCTGTTTCAAATACTGTAGTTTTTTTATATCAATTAGACGATATAGGAAATGAAGTAATAGTACAAGTTCAAGTAACCAATAAATATGGTATATATTTATTTTCTGATGTTGAAAAAGGTTCCTATATGGTTAAATGCAAATTACAAAGTGGTGAAGATTATAAAAGAAGTATTACAATATAACTTCTTTTATAAAAATAGTCTAAGTCCTTCTATTTTACTAAAAGACTTAGACTATTTTTAATTTATATCATTCTACTATTCTTCTAGCCCTCCAAAACTCTCCTAAAGGTGATACCTTTATAACATCCCCAGTCTTTGGGGAATGAATAACTTGTCCATTTCCTACATATATCTGAACATGTCCAGGATGCTCAAAAACTAAGTCCCCTGGTTTTAAATCTTCTTTTGACACTTCTTTACCAGAATTAATCTGTTCATAAGTAGTTCTTCCTATATCTATTCCAAATTCCTTTAAGTATACATATTGTGTAAATCCAGAACAATCAAATCCACTTACAGTAGTTCCACCCCAAAGATAAGGAATATTTAAATATTTCATAGCCTCATCTACTATAACACTCCCCTTAGCTTTTGGTAAAGCTTCTTCTTTCCATCCAAACTTATGAACTTCAATTTTATGAGTATCTGTATTAAACTTACTTATACAATAGAGGTTTAAGTTGCCATTCCCTACTATAAATTGCGAAGAGAAATCAGTTTTTTTCATAATTGTAGGCATATCTAATAGAAAGTTTTGATAACAACTATTCCCATCTAATATATGAACCTCCGTGTTATTTGCTCCTAATTTTTTTATGCAATATATATCAGGATGTCCATCACTATTATTATCACCTATTCCAAAATCCCAGTTATAATCTGTGTTCTCTATTGGTAAAGCTTGCTCTAATAAATACGATTTAAAGTTATCTGCTCCATTTAAAATATGAACTTCTGTATGATTTACTGCATTTTTCTTTATACAATATAAATCTAGGTGAGTATCATTGTTATAATCACCAATTTTAAATTCCCAACTATCATCTGTACTCTCTATTGGTAAAACTTGTTCTAATAAAAAAGACTTAAAGTTATCTGCTCCATTTAATATATGGATATTTGTATGATTTTCACCATCCTTTTGTATGCAATATATATCATTAAATCCATCATTATTATAATCACCAACTTCAAAAGTCCATTTATCATCCACAGAAGCTAAAGGAGTTATTAAATCTGTTACTGATTTATATTCATCAGTTCCATTTAAAATTCGAATATCTATAGCAGAATCTTGATCTCTAGCCTTATTTATAGCATATATATCCTCTATTCCATCCTTATTAAAATCACCTACTCTAAACTTCCAGTTTGCTACAGTTTCTTCTAATGGAGTTGTTGAATGTATCTTCCAAACTAATTCCTTATTTTCTGTTGCTGAAACATTTTTATTTACTGATAAATTCCAAAACATAAAGAGAAACACTAAAATAAAAATTTTCTTTTTCAAAACTTTCGCCCCCTTAGTAAATTATTCACTTTTCTTCTTTTCCATATTTTGTATTATATCACTTAAAACAGAAATTTTCAATTTTGTTGTATACATTTACATTTTTATATTAAAATAAATTTATTTTTCAATTAACAAATGCATCCATAAATATCTATTACTTAATTCTAATTTTCTGCATTTTATGTTCTTTTTCACTATAATTCACGATGCTTTTTCTAAATTCATGCTGTATAAGTTTACACATTCCTTTATTCCATATATAATATTTTGTAATCAGCAAATTATAGTTATGGTTTTATTGGCTGAAATTTATATTATGGAGGTGATTTATAAAATAAATTATTTAATGACCATAATATTAATTTATGAATCTGGGGGATAGATAATGGCAAATTTATTTAAAAAGCTTTTTTTAGCTTCAACAGTTATAGGATTAAGTTTTATTGCATCAACTCATGCTTATGCAAAAGATTATTATATGTCACCAATTGGTAAAGATACTAACCAAGGTACTATGACTTCTCCATTTGCAAGCATAGCAAAAGCACAATCCACTGCTTCATCTGGAGACACTGTCTACATATTAGGTGGAACTTATAAAAACTTCAATATTGCAGCAACAGATGCAAACTACAATTATGTAAATGAAATAAACAAAAGTGGAATTACTTATAGAGCACTTTCATCTAAAAGTAGACCTGTTTTTGATTTTTCAAATGTACCTACTAATAAACGTGTTGCAGCATTTCATATAGCAAGAGGCACATCAAATGTTACTTTCTTAGCAATTGATGTAACAGGTGTAAAGGTTGGTAATCAAAAACAATCTGAATGTTTTAGAGTAGAAGGAAACGCTACTTTTAATCAAGTAAATGCTTATAATAATGAAGCTAATGGTTTCTATTTTACCAATCACGGAACTGGATCATGTATTAAATGCGATTCTTACAATAGCATAGCACCTACTGCTACCGCAAGAGGTAATACAGATGGTTTTGGTGCACATGGAGATGGAGTTCTATTCCAATACTGTCGTTCATGGCACAATAGTGATGATGGATATGATACTATAAGTTCAACTGGTTCTAATACTTTTGAGCATTGTTGGGCTTATGACATGACTGCTGGAGGTGACTCAAATGGATTTAAAATAGGTGGATATGGAAGCGGTACTGTACCTAGTAAAGTTCCTGTTCATACTGTTAAGAATTGTCTATCAGCTAATAACAATGCTCATGGTTTTTACGCAAACCACCAACCAGGACAATCTGCAACTTGGACAAACAACACAGCTTATAATAATAAACATGGTAACTTTAACATGTTAGAACGTGTAAATCAAACTAATGCTAAAGATATACCTGGAACAAGAGAAGTAGTTCACAATAACATTGCTTTTACTGGAATAGCTATAGAAGAATCTAATTTGCCATCTAAAAATGTAAGCAATAACTCATGGAATAAAAGTGGTGTTTCAGTTAGTTCTGCAGATTTCCAAAGCTTAGATGCAAGTCAAATGACTAAACCAAGAGGTGCAGATGGTGTTTTACCTAATATTACATTTATGCATTTAAAAAGTAATAGTGACCTTAAAGGTTTAGGTTGTTTCTAATAAAGATTTAAAAAATACTATTGCTTAAATGCAATAGTATTTTTATTTATATAATGTATATGTAAATATTAAGCATATATCTTTCAAATTAATCAAACATAAAAACAGCTAAATGTAGTCTATTTTATACTTTATCCATTATCTTATTCAACAATTTTTAAGATATCTTCAAATTTATCAATTACATAATCATATCCTTCAACATCCCCAAATCCATATCTAGCATAAACAAAAGGAATTCCAGCTAACTTTGCCCCTTCAAAATCTCCTTTAGTATCTCCTAAATATATAGAATTTTTAAAATTATTTCTTTCCATAACAGCTTTAATATTTTCTCCTTTAGATAAACCTGTGTTACCAGAGCATTCAATATCCACAAAATATTCACCTAATCTATGTGCTCTAAAGAAACATTCTATGTATCCCCTTTGGCAATTACTTACTATGTATAGCTTATATTTTTTAGATAAGACTTTAAGTGTCTCCTCTAGCATGGAAAACAGCTCTCCACCATGTTCTTCTAAATATGATTCTTCTCTCTCACAACATTCTCTCATTAAATCTATTCTAATAGCTTCATCTAAATCAGGAAATAATTTTTCTCCTATCTCCTTTATTACTAAACCCATACAACCTTTTATATCTTCATATGACAATTCTTTTTCAATCTCTGGATATTCAGATATGGCTTCATTCCAAGAAACACATACTCCTTCTATAGAATTCCAAAGGGTTCCATCTAAATCAAATCCTATACTATCTAGCTTCATTTTCTTCACTCCAATCCTTATTCACTTAACAATACACAGTTCACAATAAACATACATTCTTCATTTCTATAATTTATTGTCAAATTTACATTGTTTATTAATCTAAAAGTTCTACATTATATGTAATAATTAAGGTTATACTATATTTAGTATGGCTTTAAATCTTATATAAAGGAGATTTTAATAATGACTACAAAAAAACACATAACTAAATTTTTAATAGTTGTCTTTATAGCTCTTATTGTTAATCTATTTATATGGTATTATTCAGGTCCTACTAAAGCACTTGAATTTCTTGGTGGATATATAATTGAACTAAGTCTTAGCGTAGATAATCTTTTTCTATTTTTGATGATTTTCTCAAGCTTTGCCATTAATGCTAAATATCAAAAAAGAGTTTTAACCTATGGTATTTTTGGAGCAATTATCTTAAGATTTATATTTGTTATACTAGGAATTGCTGTTATAAATCAATTTAAATGGTTATTAAATTTATTTGGTATACTTTTAATTGTTAGCGGTTTCAAAATTGTTCTAGGCAAAGAAGATGATGTATCTTTTGAAAATAGTAAATTAATTAAGCTTCTAAAAAAAGTAATACCTGTTACTGAAAAACTACATAACGAAAAGTTTTTTATAAAAATAGATAATAAGCTTTATGCAACACCACTATTCGCTATATTATTTTTAATAGAAGGCTCTGACTTACTTTTTGCAATAGATTCAATACCAGCAATATTTGCAATAACAACTGATCCTTTAATTGTATATTCCTCAAATATTCTTGCTATTTTAGGCCTTAGAAATTTATATTTTATTTTAGAAAAACTTCATAGTACTTTTGAATATGTTAAATATGGTATAGGTGCAATACTGGTTTTTACAGGTATAAAACTTGGTATTTCTTTTATGTATCATATACCTGTTGGGATTTCTATACTTATAATTATATCTATCCTTACAATTAGTGTCATAGCATCTATTATAATTACTAGAAAAAAATAATTTATCTCTTTACTATATATTATTTTATCTTAATTGTAATTAAAAACACATTGCTATTATAACACATTTTGTAGAAAATAATTTTATTTATATATTAACATATCATATAATCTTCAATTAATTAAAAAGCAAGATTTCTTTGTTATAAGTAAATCTTGCTTTTTCCCAGATATCTAGTCTTTATTTATATATTTCAGGTTTCATACTACTTATGTTGTACTCTGCTATTCTAACTCCCAAATAATATGAATCATCATTATTATTATATCCATATTCAACTTTGAACATGTCTGTTACACTCTCTTTAGGATTATATGCAAATTTTTCATCATAAACCACTTCTTTTTTTCCTAAAGAAAATAAAACTTTATGAGGTTTTACTCCTACATATAACTTTAAATTATTAGTATTATCCTGGCCATCATACCTATTTAATGGAAAATTGTTATCATAAACATCTAATACTACAATATTAGGATTCTTAGAATCTGTTCTCATTGCATATGCATTTATAGCATGTCCTGCGTCTGGTCTTATTACATTAATCAATGTTATTTTATTGTTTAATAAATCACTTTCTATACTATCAAGAAATTTTTTAGCATTACTTGTAGATTGGCTTGTCCCATCAATACCCATCTTATTTTTCAGCCCCATTGCAATACCTCTATTTCCAACAAATATTTTATCAGAATAATTATTTGCAACATTATCATTACTAAGCTTCCAATAATATCCCATCATCTTCAAAACTTCTATGTCTTTATAATTATTTTTATACTCATCAATATTAATATCATGTTTTTCTAATACATATTCTGATCCATCTAATTTAAAGCTAGTTATTGTATTAGTATTAAAAAGCTTATCATATTTAGGATTTCTCAAATCATAACTATATTCTTTATATGTAGCTAATCTTTTAATGGGTATTTTATTATACATTAATGCTGTGTAGGTTGCAAAACCTTGGCAATTTCCTCCTTTATTTATTCCAACTGCCTGTTCTTCAGTATGGAAATTAGGAAACGAAGGTGCATTCTTATATACAGAAAAAGGAGTTTTCACATTATACATTTTCTTAAAATAATTTTCTTCATATGGCAAATTATCAATACAAACAACTTCAGCTTGAGTATCATTTTTTTTATCTATTTTTTTATCTATCTTGCAAGATTCTGTTAACAAAGAGTTTAAAGTTCCATTATATTCTTTAAAATTAATTAACTTTAATCCTTGAATATCATCAAAATTTTCATTATCAAAGCTTTCTGTATATTCACTTAGTAATTCTTGCGCTTTTTCAAGTATTGGCACCACTAATTCAACAAATGCTTCATACTTTATAGGATTAAAACCTTTTAAATATACATTAGTTTTATCATTGAAAACATAATCTTTACTTAAATCATCAGTTGTTATATTTTTAGAATCCAAAAAATTATCTTTATAATATATTATTACATCATCTCTTACCACAGAATCTCTTTCTTCTGAAGTTATACCTTGTAATTCTAATCCCCATAAAAGTATTTGTCCTAAAAATGTATCTTTATATTGTTCACTATTAAATCTTATATAAAGGAAATTATTTGTTTCATTTATGTCTAATTTTTTATTTTTTTCAATATCCTCTTTAACAACAATAGGTAATGTAGAATCACCATTTATATCCGCCTCAATTGAATTTCCAGTAACAGAATAGTCATCTATAGAAAAATATTCATTTGTATTGCTATTAAAATAATAAGGCTTCACATTTTTCTTATCACTTACTTCACTGAAATCAACAGGAAAAGTTACTTTTCCTTTATAATTAATAACTGAAAAAGGATTATTTAAAATTTTTGTGCCATTTTTATAAGTGATTTTGTAATGATTAATTATAAAATCATTATATGAATTCAAATCACTAGTTTCTAATTTAATATCTGTTCCCTCTTCTTCAAATTTTAAAGGTTGCACCTTATATTTTAATTTGTTAAAATATGATACTTTTTTATCTATATCTAGATTCAAGTTAACTTTTGAACCATCTGAAAACTCATCTCCAGCAGTAGAATATTTTTTTGGATCACTACTATATATATTTAATTCTGCTTCATCTGATATTCCATCACTATCTGAATCAGGATTATACGGATCTGTTTTTATTTCTATTTCCTTTGAATTATTTAGTCCATCACTATCATAATCCTTGTCCATATCTTCCTTAGAAATTATTTCTTTATAAGACTTATTTGGTAGTGAATCTGATTTACCAACCTTATCAACATATGAACTAAGTTTCTTTTTATAGTTTTCTTCTGAAATATAAGAATAAATTTTAAATATACTTATAATTGCAATAATAAAACATATAAATTTAATTAATCTTTTTTTCTTTTTACGCGTTTTCTTTAGTCTCTTAACTTCCTTATGTTCTTCATTTTTTGAGTTTTTCTTCACGCATAAACCTCCTTAGTATTCATTGTATATTCAAAAAAAGTAATATACATTTATAAAGTTTACAGGGAAATTCGCATTTTTTCAACAACTTTTTCTATATAATTACAAATCGTAATTCTTTCAAAAAATACTAGTCGAATTTGCAAGTATATTGTCTTTAGATATGATTACAAAGGAATTGCTTACACTCAAATCTCCACAAATTTAAATTTAATAAAAACGACTACAAAACTTATAGAAAAATAATTTTAAAAAAGGGCAGTGTTTTCATTTAATTAAAACACAGCCCTTACCTAATTTAATCTATCCTAAGTAAATATGAATTATTTAATGCTACTTCCACCAATAGACACTACACTAGAAGTATAACTCTTAATCTTACTCATCAATGCAGCATTTACATTATGATCAGTATCATCAGTCGCAGTAAACTTCCAAGTGAAATCTCCTCCATTAACTCTTCCTGCATAATTAGTTACATTAGTTTGAACATTAGCAGGATCATCTGGAGTGTACTTATACATTGTACTGCTAGTATCAAAGTTATTATAAGTATGTCCACCAGCTACTGTTTTATATGAGCTTGAAACTGTTTCATTTCTTGTCTTTGCTAAATAAGCATCAAATTGTGTAGCATTATCATTAGCATAAACAAGTCTTGTTGCACCAACTATTTGATTATTGTACGCTTTGATCATACCTCCATCTTCTCCTGAAAATCCTCCTTTTGCAACTTCAGCAATATCAGATCCTTGTAATGAACTTAGCATTGGTTCTTTACAATTTCTAAATGAATTTGCTTCTACAAAAGCTGAAGAACCTTTTGTTACACCAACACCATATTTTGAGTTACCATCAAAGTAATTATTATAAACATGAACTGTACCTACTCTTATACGAGGATGTCTTGAATCTGAATGATCAAACCAATTATGGTGATATGTTACATGGAAATCTGCTGTATCAGACATTCCACAAAGTGAACATTTTCCTGAATCATAATAATGATTATATGAAAGTGTAATATAATCTGATAATTTTACATCTGTAGATCCATCACCTTTAACTTGGTCTGCATCACTTCCTGCTGCCCCATAGAATATGTCATTGTTGTGAACCCATATATTTTCATTACCAGTATCTAATGATATTCCATCATCTGGGAACATCATTAGACCAATATTTCTAATTTCTACATTATGTGCATCTCTAACAAGAATTCCCCATCCATAAACTGTAGCATCTTCTCCAACTCCTTCAAATGTAAGATTATAACATCCTTTTACTTGTAAATATCCTGAGCTATTAAGGCCACTAATATCAGAAGATTTTATTTCTCCTACCATACGTATAATAAGTGGTGTTTTATCATATCCTTTTTGACGTTTTGCTAAAATATCAACAAGTCCTTTACAAGTAGTTTTAGTCCCTTTAGCATTTGTTACAACATCAGCTGTTACTGTATTAACAGTGCTTGCTGTTACATATACTACTTGTGCATTACTCGCTACAGTTCCATCATTATTATATCCTCCTGACCCTGTCTTCATTGGTGATTGTGGTGAAAATGCAAATCCTTCTCTAACATGAGCTTTAACATCAAAATTCTTTGTTACTGCTTCTCCAGAAGAACTTTCTTGCCCATTTACTATAGGAACTATCTTCATAACATAACTACCAGCTGATAGTCCTACTGCATCTGCTCTGAAATATGAATCATATTGTCTGATTAACTTATCATCTAGCTTCTTATATGTAGAATCCGATGCATTTGTTGCCTTATAATAAACATTATATCCAGTAGCTCCTTGAACAGCACTCCATTCTACATATCCTGATTCCAATGCACCTTTATTTTCTAGTATAGATACCTTACTTGAAACATTCATTACAGCCTTAGCTAATTGTAATGAAGCTTGTATACCAGAACTATTGCTTGTTGTAGCACTAGTATTAACTATTGGTATTGCCACTATTGAAGAAGCTAAAGTTGCTGCTAAAACTTTCTTTGATATTTTTCCAAATTGTCTCTCTTTTTTCAAATTTCTTTTCATTTAATATTCCCCCCAGAATTTTTCTATGTAAATTTAAAATTTTGCTAAATATATTGTTAAAACTACAATTGTATTTATAACTGTATAAATTATAATATATCTAACACTTTTATTATTATAAAATTTGTAAAGGTTGTCAATAAAATTCTGACATTTTTTATATTTAAATGTAATTTTTTTGATTTTATTACTTAGATTAGATTTCTTACAAAAAACTTTCTCATATCTTTACAAATATCCATATTCCTTCAATCGAAAAGTTATTGACAATTGATTCTAGTATACTATTATTAGATGGTTATGTAGTATCATATGTTTTTTTATTTTAATGTTATTTTTCTAGTAATAGCATTAATTTAGTACATTATACTATTATTCTTTTAACCTTTTATCCATTTTCTAATTCTTCAACCACTTGTATACATTTAGTTTCCTATTCTAACTTTACCTTATAACTTATCTATTAAAATTATTCAAAAAAAATGTGGTGAAATTTGCTTTATACAAATTTCACCACATTCTAATAACTTGATATAGATCTTTTACTAAATAACAGGTGATCCAATAGTCATCTCTCCATTTTCCAGATTAATATCAAAGAACCACCCTGAATGAGGAGATTTCTTTGCAAATTCATCTATGCCTTTACAAGCTACTCTATCATAATCCGCTAAGTACCAAAATTCATAATGTTCAGGGACACCTACTTCAAAAACTTTTTCCCCATCTAATTTAATTCCATATAATAGATCCCCAGCTTTCCCTCTAGTTAATAAAACTAAAATATTGTTATCTATGGAAACGAAAACATTTTCTATATTTTGAATAAAATAAGGAATTCCATTAAAATCATATATTAAACTATTGTTTTCACAATCAAAATTTAAATTACTGTTAATACCAACAAACAAATTATTTCCCTCCCTGTTGAAATTATGAAAATATAACTTTTTTCAACTTGATACTCTTTACTTAATTTTATATCAATGCAATATTATTATACCCATAAACCTCTACTGAGTTCTTCTTTATTTAAACTATATATATATATTATTCTATATGCTGGACAATCAGCAATTTTTTAGTATTTCCACACCTCTTTTCCTCATCATAATAAGAAGATCAAAACATCTTTTCCCATAATAAATAGTTTAATTATATTATAAAACTATTTTCATATTTATAGCAACAAAAAAATCAGTCAAAGTATCAATCTTCGACTGATTTTTTAAATATCAATTCTATTTTTGTTCTGGTTCGACACCACTTATTACAACACCATTATACATCAAAACTATATTATCATTATTTTTGAAAGAATAATCATTTTCTTGATTAAACATAGACCAATCTGTATTGATAAATCGTGTTTGGCATTCAATTGTAGCTCCAGAGCCTAATGCATAATTTAAATCATTAAATGAAATTTCTAAATAAGTATCTGCATTTTCTGTTGTTTTATCTAACTTAAAGAATTCTCCCTTTACATTATTAGTTGCATCTACATACCAAGGTGCTGTTTTAAATATTATACTTGCATGATCACTGAAAAATTTTTGTTCAGTTGAAGAATCACTTTTGAAATAATAACGGATTTTAGCCTTTGATAAATCTATATTTTCACTTCCTGTATTAGTTATTAAGAAATTAGTCCCAATGGTATTAGTAGTTACATCTCCTGTACTTTTTGTTATATCTAATTTAAAATTACTATTTACAGGATATTTCACCTTAAGTTCAACTGGTTCACACTCTCTTGTACTTCCATCTTTTAAAGTTGCTATAGCAGTTATGTTTACTTTAAAAATCCCTCCTAATTTAGACTCAGTTGAAACAGCATATTTAGCCACACAACTACTTCCTGTGGATTCTCCTATTTTATTACCATCTGCATAAACTTCTATTTTTTTAATATCAGAATTAATATCAATAGGTTCTACATCAATTTCAGTTTCTGTTTCCCCAGCTGCTACATCCAATAATTTGTCTTTATCACTAATATTTATTGTTGCTACAGGTGATGGTTTAATCTTATAAATCACATTTATATTTACATTACTACTTACAACAGCTTTTCCTGTTGTTGTAATAGCTTTTGCTGTTAATTTAATATCTTTATTGTAGGTATTAAGTTCTGCATTTTCTGGAGTATATTCAATAGTAAATGGTGATTCTTTTACTTCACCAATTTTTTTATCATCTGCATAGAATTCTACATGATCAATTTTTTCATCATTAGCTTGTACATTTGCAAATATGTTTATTGGTGTTTTACTATCACCTGTATAATCTATTACAGTTTTATCTATTGGAGATACAATACTTATACTTGCTGCTTTTGCCGGTTCTATTCCAAACACCTTTTCATTGCCTAAATATACTGAAATATTATCAGTTTTTGTTGCATCTGTTGTTGAAAGTCCAATTCTACTCCAATCATTACTCGGATCCCAATGGGTTATATAATTTGAATCTTGCGCTGCAACTAATGCAAATTGAAGTTCTCTACTTCCATGAAAGCTATCTCCACTCCAATCTATATCAATATAATAGACTCCATTTTCTTCATCATATGCATATGGCCCTCCTATCTTTGTTTCAACTCCATCCTGTGTTTTAGCTTGGTCATACATAACTTGTACACTTAAATCTTTAATTGATTGTCCTGCTTTTTGCATTTCTGAAATATTAAAGAAATATCTAGCTTTTAAATTTGATACTTTATGAGGTGGATTTGCTGTATCATTATTAACTTGAACTGTTACTTGAGTTCTTTCCTTATTTTCTTGTTCAACTTTTGCATTAGTATAAAATGGTATTTTATCTTCTTCTTTTGGTGGAAAGTTTGCGTCTGGTTCTTGTCCTTCTCCATATATTTCATAAAGTCCTGCTAACGCCCCAACAAAAGCTGCATTATAATCAATAGCTACCTCATTATAAACATAATTAGTTCTAACATCTTCATGGTGATCATTGAAATCTGGACCTCCAACTAATGCTCCCCATAAAGTATGTTTTGATTCGACTGGATTTTCCATGCTATTAGTTGTTGATCCATGTGATGCTCTATGATGTGGGTATTTAGCTGAATTTTCGGAATATCCAACTTCATAACACCTATTTAAAGGGTTGTCTCCTAAAATGTAATCCATTTGTGACTTTGCCCAATCAGTAAAACCTTTATTTGGTTTATACTTATTATATACAAGAGCACAAAGCTGAGCTGCAGTATTATATCTAGCAGACCCCCAAGTACTAATTACTTTAAAGTTACCTGGGGTTGGAGTTAGGTAAGTATTATCACTTGAATCTTCATGTGAAACTCCTGACCAATATTCAGTATTCCATCTAAAATAATACCAATGTTTTGGATTATTTGTTATAGGTGCAAGTTTAGCAAATACTCCACCCCAAACTGTATCCCAAGAATGTACCCAAATATTTTGCCACGAACTTTCTTTAGAAGTTATAATTTTTTTCATATATCCTGTATATTCTCCATTTTCATCAACAGATGTTATATCATTAATATATGAATTTTCTCCAGTAGCAATATTTAGCCAAACTGCTGCCCAAGAAAGTTCATCTTCATCTCCGCCCGAATTATAATATCCTCCTGAGAAACCAAGTCCTCTATTATTTTGTGCAAATTTGTACAATGCCTTTGAAGTATCTAAACATTTATTTGCATAATTTATATCAATATCTTTAAAATTTAAGTAATTTATTGCAAGAGATGCTGCTGCACCTGCACATTGATCACTTGCTGGCGTTTCTGATGTTGCAAAGAATGCTGGTCTATCTGTGTTTTGTAATTCTGGTGATCCCCAATAACAATGATCTGAATTTCCATCACCTACTTGATATGCAAAAGCTATGACATTTCCATCTTTATCCCTAAATGTAGACCTCAAGAAATAGTCATTAAACCATCTTAAAATTTCTTCAATATGATTCTGTTCTCCAATCTTAGCATAAGAGTTTCTAAATTCATTATACCCCCAACCCAAAGTTGCTGCTGAATAACTCTGAGGAAGTCCAAATTTCACATGATCTCCTGCATCATGGTATCCTCCACTTAAATCAACACAACCATCTTTATCAGGATCTAATGTATCCCTATTAGCATCAATAAATTCTTTAGATAAATTTGTTCCTTTCCCATCATTTTCTCTTGGTATAAGTGGAATTTTAGCATCATCTAAATGACAATCCCCTCTATAGCTAAGCCTATCATTTCCACTTACCGCTCCACATTTATTGGCATCATAAAAATACATTGATAATTGAAAGGCTTTTGCATAATTATATGGTTCTTTTGTTTCTGTGCTATTTTCTTCTTTAGCTTGTTGCACTTGGCTTTTGTAATCTGATAAATTTTTTGCTTTAGCTGGCTTAGTAAAACCTACTACAGAAAAAATAGGAACTACCAATAAAAGTGCTATATGACTTTTGATTTTTTTACAACTCATAAAATCTCCTCCTTTTCAAGTAAATTATACTATTTTATAAAATTATTTTTTCTAATTTATCCTAACAGAGCTATTTCCAACCTTATTTTTGACACTTTACTTAATTTAAGAATTGAATTACCTAAATAAGGAGATTTTAAAATCACATCTTAATAAATTATATTTTTATATATTATAACAAATACTGTTTCATTAAAATTCAAGAATTTTGAGTCAATTTTATTAATAAGCTTAGATAAATTAAGTGTATATACACTTTTTTTGCATTTAAAATAGTTTTATTGCAATATTTCAAAAAAAATACAACAATAAAATAATTCTATTGACTTATTTGGTGATTAATGTAAAATTGTAATAACAGTTGCAACTGTAATTATATTACATTTTCACTTTGGGGGGTATAGAATATGAATAAAAAGGTTTTATCACTAATTATAAGTTCTGCTTTAGTTTTGTCATTTGTACCAACTGTAGCTTCAGCTGCTACTACAAATGATGCTAAAGAACAAATTTTACAAAAACTTGAGAGTTTTAACGATAAAAAACTTAAATATGATATAGATTCATCTAAAGGCGAAGTTTTTGTCTCTGGTAACTTATCTTCTAAGAAAATACAGAACAATGATGACGTAGTTAATTTTATTGATGAAAATAAATCTCTATTTAATTTAGATAGTGTTCAAAATGAATTAAAAGTTGAAAAATCTGAAACAGATTCACTAGGATTTACACATGTTACAATGGATCAATACATTGAAGGATTACCAATTAAAGATAAAAAAATCTCTCTTCATTATGATAAAAACGGACAAGCTACTAATGTTACAGGGGATGTAGAAAATAAAATTTCAACTATTTCAAAACTAGGGAATAAATCTATTTCATCTGATGAAGCTGTAGAAATAGCTAAAAAAGAGTTCAAATATACAAAATTAGCCTATGAGCCTGTTGTAGAAACAATAGCATATATTAAAGATGGACAAGCTTACAAAACTTATAAAGTTAATATTAAATTCTATGAACCTAAAATAACTAACTATGATGTTTATGTTGAAGCTTCTTCAGGAACAATTATAAATAAAGAAGATAAAATTAGATATGACGGTGCCACAACAGGAACTGGATTATCTGTAGATGGAACTACAAAACCACTCAACCTTTACTTATCTTCTGGGAAATATCAATTTAAAGATACAACAAGGGCTAGTTCTGGAAGTCAAATATTAACTTATACAGCAAATAACAGAGAGGTTGAACCAGGTACTCTATTTACTAGCACAACTAAAACCGTTAGTTCAACTTCTGCCAAAGCTGCTGTCAGTGCCCATTACTACGCAGGAGTTGTATATGATTTCTATAAAAACTTATTTGGTAGAGTTAGTATAGATAATAGAGGTATGAATCTTACATCTACAGTTCATTATGGTAGTGGTTATAACAATGCCTTTTGGGATGGTTCTCAAATGGTTTATGGTGATGGTGATGGTGATCAATTTACTTATTTCAGTGGAGATTTAGATGTAGTTGGACATGAAATGACTCATGGCGTTACAGAACGTACCGCAAACTTAAATTATTCATATCAATCTGGTGCATTAAATGAATCTATGTCAGATGTATTAGGAGTGCTCATTCAAACTTATGATAAATATAATGTTAAAAACGGTGGTACTTGGTCATTTAATGCCTCTGATTGGGTAGTTGGAGATCAAATATATACTCCAAGTATACCTGGTGACGCTCTAAGAAGTTTAGCTAATCCAACATTATATGACCAACCAGATAATATGGGTGATTATTATAGCACAAGTTCAGATAATGGTGGTGTTCATACTAATTCAGGTATTCCAAACAAAGCAGCTTATTTAGTAGCTAAATCTATAGGAAACGAGAAAACTGCAAAGATATACTATAGAGGATTAACTACTTATATGACATCAACAACTAACTTCTCTAAAGCTAGAAAAGCTTTAGTTCAAGCAGCTACTGATTTATATGGTTCAAGTAGTGCTGAAGTAAGTGCTATAAATAATGCATTTACTTCTGTTGGTATAAGCTAATATATTTAAATTAAACATAATAAATAAAAAGTGGCATTAAGAGTACTCATTAATTCTCTCTTAATGCCATTTTTTACAAAAAACATTTTCTTAAGTTTGAATTATTAAATTCTAAAAATTATATCGTTTTCTTAATAAAATTAAAAATAATATTTGTTTTACCACATTTTAACTTGACTTCATTGCAACTTATTGTAAAATTGGATATAACAGTTGTAATTGTAAATCATTTACACATAATAAATAAAAGGGGGCACTATTATGAATAAGAAAGGATTATCACTACTTGTAAGTTTAAGTCTTACATTTTCTTTATTGCCTAATGTAGCATTCGCTACTACCAATTCAGAAACCACTCAAAACTCTGAAGGGCAAATTTTGCAAAAATTTAAAAGCTTGAATGGAGATAAACTTAAATATGATGTTGATTCATCTAATGGCAAAGTTTTTGTTTCAGGAAATTTATCTCCAAAGTCAATAAAAAATAATTCAGATGCACTTAATTTTGTTGATGAAAACAAAGCGCTTCTAAATCTAAATAATGTAAAAGATAATATTAAAGTTGAAAAGTCTGAAAAAGATTCATTAGGATTTACACATGTTAAAATGGCACAATATATAGATGGATTGCCTATAAAAGATAAAAATATAATTTTACATTATAACAAAAATGGACAAGCTACTAACATTACAGGTGAAGTAGAAAATAAAATATCAACCATTTCAAGCTTAGGGGATAAATCATTAACAGAAAATGATGCTGTTGAAATTGCAAAGAAAGAATTTACTTATAATAAATTAGCATATGATCCTAAAGTAGAAACTATAGCTTATATAAAAGATGGACAAGCCTATAAAACTTATAAAGTTAATATAAAATTCTATGAACCAAAAATAACTAACTATGATGTTTATGTGGAAGCAACTTCAGGAACTATCTTGCGAAAGGAAGATAATATTAGATATGATGGGGCCACAACTGGTACAGGAATAGCTGTTGATGGAAGTACCAAACCTCTTAATATTTATTTATCTTCTGGAAAATATCAGCTTAAAGATACTTCAAAAGCCTCTTCTGGTAGTCAAATACTAACTTACACTGCTGATAATAGACAGGTTGAGCCAGGGACTCTAATATCAAATAGCTCTAGTACATTTAACACTACTAAATTGAAAGCTGCTGTTAGTGCACATTACTTCGCTGGAGTTGTATATGATTTTTACAAAGATTTATTTGGCAGAAATAGTATTGATAATAATGGAATGAATTTAGTATCTACTGTTCATTATGATTCAAATTACAACAATGCTTTTTGGGATGGATCTCAAATGGTATATGGAGATGGTGATGGAACTACATTTACTTATTTAAGTGGAGATTTAGATGTTGTTGGACATGAAATGACTCATGGTATTACAGAACGTACCGCAAACTTAAATTATGAAGATCAGTCTGGTGCATTAAATGAATCTATGTCTGATGTACTTGGAGTATTAATACAAACTTATGATAGATATAGTGTAAAAAATGGTGGTACATGGACATTTAAAGATTCAGATTGGGTTGTTGGTGATGATGTGTATACCCCAAATACTCCTGGAGATGCTTTAAGAAGTCTAGCTAATCCAACACTATATGATCAACCAGATAATATGAGTAATTATGTAAATACAAGTTCAGATAATGGCGGTGTTCATACTAATTCAGGTATTCCAAATAAAGCTGCTTATTTAGTTTCAAAATCTATTGGTAACGAAAAAACAGCAAAAATTTATTATAGAGGTCTAACTGAATATATGACATCAACAACTAACTTCCTTGGTGCTAGAAATGCACTAGTTCAAGCTGCTACTGATTTATATGGTTCTGATAGTGCTGAAGTAAGTGCAGTTAATGATTCATTTTCAACTGTAGGTGTTGGTTCATCATCTTCTACCGTTAAAGTAACAGGAATTTCATTAGACAAAACTTCAGCTACAATTGGTATTGGAAGTGCTGTAACTTTAACACCAACTATTACACCCTCTAATGCTACAAACAAATCTGTTACTTGGTCAACTAGTAATTCAAATGTAGCAACAATATCAAATGGTATTGTTACTGGAAAAACAGCTGGAACTGCAACAATAACAGCTACAACAGTTGATGGTAGTAAATCTACTTCTGCAACTATTACAGTTTCTGACAACACTACGCCAAGTACAACATCAATTAATGAAGGCTTCGATAAATTGATTGGTACAAGCAGTAGCATAATTTCAGGTATTCCAACAGGTTGGAATTTCTCATCTGGTTTAGGCGTATACACTACTAATGGTAATTATGGAAAGTCTGCCCCATCACTAAAATTTTTATCTGATGGAAGCCGATTAACTACACCTACTTTTAATTTATCTAAAAATGCTACTTTATCATTCTGGCTTAAAGGTAATAGCACTTTACTTTCAGATTTGCTAATAGAAGAATTTGATGGTACTAATTGGTCAACTGTAGCAGATTTAAGTAATTTGCCTACCACAGGAACAACAAAAACTTACACTTTGGATTCAAGTACTAAACAAATTAGATTCACTTTCTCTAAATTCTGGGGCAATCTAGCTTTAGATGATATAAAAATTCAATAATATTATTTAATCTTAATTATAAAAAATGCCTTACTACAAATAGTGGTAAGACATTTTTTTAATTAAACCTAGCTATCATTAATCTACATATTTTCCAAATCCACTATAGATGTTTTCCCAAATATACTTTCCCAGTCAGATATGAAATCATCAACAGCTTTTTGAATAGCTGGCATTTCTAATGCGTCTCTTAAAATTTCAGGTGCCATAGTTGCTGTTTGTGCCCCAAAACTAAAGGAATCATTTACTTGTCCTATATTCTTAAAACTTGCAGCAAGTATTTTTGTCTCATAATTGTATTTTTCAATCATGTCTGCAAAAGCTTTTATAACTTCACCAGGATTGATATTCATGTTTTCCATTCGGTTAAAATATGGTGCTATAAAGTCTGCTCCTGATTCCATAGCTAAAAATCCTTGTGCTTTTGTATAAATTGCAGTTGCAGTTACAGAAACACCTAATCTTTTAAGTACTTTCATAGCTTTTAACCCTTCTGAATTAACCGGAATCTTAATATACACTTTATTATCTATATTGTCCAAAATTGCTTTTGCTTCTTTTAATATTCCTTTACAATCTTTTGCAACTACTTGAATATGAAGAGTTTTTTCCATCCCTATTATTTCACGAATTTTTCTAAAATGATTGAAGAAATCAACTTTTCCTTCTTTTTTTAGTATGCTTGGATTACTTGTAACCCCTGTTATAGGAAATATCTGATTATACTCCTTAATTAGTTCTATATTTGCTGTATCTAACATATACTCCATTTTATTTTCTCCTTTTTATAAAACTTGTTCTGTTCTTTCAATTATGTCATCTTGTGTTTGTTTTGATAATACATTAAAGAAGGCACTATATCCTGCCACCCTAACTATCAAATCTCTATAATTTTCTGGATGCTTTTGTGCATCTATAAGTGTATCTCTAGATACCACATTATATTGTACATGGAATCCTTCTAAGCGATTAAAGAAAGTTCTAATTAATAAAATTAACTTTGCCCTATCTCCTTGTTTAGCTAACATTTGTGGTGTAACTTTTTGATTTAATAATACACCTCCAGTAATATCATGCGTTGGTAATTTTGAAACTGACTTAAATACTGCTGTAGGTCCATTTTGATCCATTCCGTGGGATGGAGAACAACCTTCTGCCAAGGCTTCTCCAGCTTTTCTTCCATCTGGAGTTGCTAATGTTCCAGCTCCTTGTGGAACATTGGCTGATATTGAAGATGTCCCTGCATAGTAGCATCCTCCAATTGGGCCCCTGCCATATCTAGTGTTTTTATATTTTTTTATTTCATCAATATAGATATCATATGCATCTCTTAATAATAAATCTATATAGTCATCATCATTTCCATACTTAGGTGCATCATTAATTAATATATCTTGAATTTTATTCCCCTCTTCTCCTTCAAAGTTATTAATCAATGCATTCCATAATTGTATGGTTGTAATGCTATTATCTTCAAATACACATTTTTTTATAGCTGCAAGAGAATCTCCAAGGTTTGCAATTCCAACTTGTAAATCACTAATAAAGTCATACACTGCTCCACCTTCTTTTAGATTTAATCCTCTCTCAATACAGTCATCTGTTAATGCTGAACAGAGTACATCTGCTGTAACCTCTTCTATAGCTAAATCAACTGCACTATCTATTACTACACAATGTCTTGTGAATTCACGTATAATCTTATCCCAAGCATCCATAACGTCATCAAATGAAGTCATATCTTTAAAATGACCTACACCTTCACAAAGCTTTGTACCTGATTCTATATCAACTCCATCATTTAAAGCAATTAATAAAGATTTAGGAAAGTTTAAGAAACTCATTCCTGTACATCTATATCCCCATTTTCCTGGAACAGCAACTTCAACACAACCAATTGCACTATAGTTATATGCATCTTCCTCTAACACTCCTTTTTCTATAAATGATGGAATTATTACCTCATCACTATTAAAAGCTGGCATACCAAATCCTAATCGTACTACTTCAATGCATTCCTTCATGAAACCATCTGATAATCCTTTATGATATCTTACTGTAAGGTTTGGCTGTGGTAATTTTGTTTGTGCTACACTCTTTAAAATTAAATAACTCAATGAATTAACTGCATCTTCTTTATCAATAGTTTGTCCGCCAACTGTAACATTTTGATACAATGGACTTCCTGCACTAAAGCGAGTATGTGACCAACTTCTTATTTTATTTATAGTAAATGTCTTAAGCCAAAGGTTAGCTAAAATTTCAGTAGCACTATCTTCATTAATTTTGCCTTTTTCTAAATCTTCTTTATAAAAAGGATATAAATATTGATCCATCCTCCCATAAGATAGTGAATGTCCATTCGACTCAATTTGTAAAATTAAATGCACTAACCATAATGATTGTACTGCTTCATGGAATGTTTCTGCCGGATAGTATGGAACCTTATTTAGAATTCTCGACATTTCAAGCAATTCTGCTTTCCTTGAAGGATTTTTTTCTTTTTCTGAAAGTTCTAATGCTAAATCTGAATAACGCTTTGCAAACTCTTCCACTGCATCAAGTACTATTAAAATTGCTCTATAAAAATATGACTTCTTTAAATTTCTATAGTCAGTAATATCTAATTCTTTTAGTTTCTTTTCTGTTCTTTTCTTATAATTTATTAATCCAAACTTTAATACTTTTTCATAATTTACAGCTATATGAGCATCACCAGAAGTAATATTTCCTTCAGCTTTTATAATTCCTAAATCATAGAAAATTCTACTTTCAGCAGGTATTCCTGCAAGACCTCTATCTTTTAAGGTTTTATGTTCCCAAAATGGTGCTATTTTTCTTAACTCTTCTTTACTCTCCTCATCAATATAAAATATATCACCATCACGTTTTTCAAATTCATCAAGTTCATCCACAACCCAATCCATTGCATATTCTGGAAAAATAGGTGCTGAACGATTGGATGAAGCTTGGTTACCTACAATTAATGTATCTTCTTCAATAAATATACTCATATTCTTTAATATATTTTCTAAACATAATGCTCTACGTAATACCATAGGTTTATCAGCATGATATTCATAACTCTCTGTCATAAGCTTTGCTCTTTCTACACATACCCTAGACTTTGTATTTAGCAATTCTTCTCGAAAATTATGCATTCTTTTAGTTAATTCTCCAAAATAATTCATGGATTTGCCTCCTTCATTTTAAACGCAATAAACTTTCATTTGAAATTTTTCTTTTTACATTTACATCTCTATTATAAGCTTTTTGTTTCATTTGTCAATGATTTTAATTTCATTTGAAACTTTTTTTCTTCAAAACAAGAATCACTATATGCAAAAAATATACAGACTCTAACCATTAGAATCTGTATATAAAAATTTTACTCTTTTATTTATATATTTATAATTTTAACCTCTACATTTTCATTCTTTAAACTTTCTAAAATATCCTTTGGAATGTTAGTATCTGTAATCAAACAACTTACTTCTTCAGTCTTAAATTGAGATACTACCCCTCTTTCTGAAAACTTTGATGATACTGTCAATATTATCACCTTATTAGCACTTTCAGCCATAGCTTTAACTGTTTCAGTCCTCATTAGATTTTTACCAGTAAAACCCGTTTTTAAATTATATCCATCAGTTCCTACAAATAATTTATCAACAAAAAAATCTTTAACAGACTTTCTAGTTAATGGTCCAACTACTACTTGAGATTCTGGTTGATAATCTCCCCCTAACAGGACTACTTTTGCATTACCACTTCTAATATGAGAAGCTATAAAAGTTGAATTGGTAATAATAGTTACATCTTTTTTATTATAAGCAAGCTCTTCTGCAAGAAGTGCACAACATGACCCTGATTCAATCATAACAGTTTCTCCATCATTTACAAGTTTACCTGCTAAATTTGCTATTTTTCGTTTTATATCATAATTAAATGCTAATCTACTGCTTATATCATCACTTGAAGTCATTACAGCATAACCGTGCTCACGTTTTAACAATCCTTTTTCTTCTAATGCCACAAGATCTTTTCGTATTGTAACTTGAGATACATTTAAAATTTCTGCTAATCTACTAACTTCTATACGTTTATTTTTATTTACAATTTCAAGAAGATTTGTATATCTATTTGTCACAACTAACGCCTCCTACTTTCTAGATATAAAGATAATTATAGCACAAACCATTAATAAAATGAAATAATTATATTTCGAATAAAACCAATTAGTCTTTCACTTTATTGTTTTTATATAAAATTTTTATTCAAAATTCATTTGAAACCTTTATTTATTTCTAATGAAATATTTTATTTACATTTTATTTTTTTTATGCTACTATTCAATTATAAAAATTATGAAAGAAAGTGATTTAAATGAATGGTATAAAAGCATGTATCTTTAACATTCAAAAATTTAGTATTCATGATGGTCCTGGAATTAGAACTGTAGTATTCTTCAAGGGCTGTCCATTAAGCTGTTTATGGTGCTCAAATCCAGAATCTCAAAATCCTAAAATACAAGTTCTATGTGATGAATCAAAATGTAAATATTGTCTTCACTGTATAGATAATTGTTCTAAAAATGCTATTTGTTTAAATAATGGTCATATTGAAATAAACTCAAAGAAATGTATTTCTTGTTTTACTTGTAGAAATTCATGCCATAATAAAGCTATTTCTGTAGACGGTGAATTTTTTACTCTTCTAGATGTTATTAAAGAAATTATGAAAGACGAAATGTTTTATGAAGAATCTAATGGTGGTGTTACTTTATCTGGTGGTGAAGTATTAATGCAACATGAATTTGCATCAAATCTTTTAAAATTTTTAAAAAATCAAAATATACATACAGCAATTGAAACAACTGGATATGCCTCCAAAGAAATATTCTCAAATTTCATAAATAATGTTGATTTATTATTATTTGACATAAAACATTATGATAGAGAAAAACATTTTAAATCTACAAATGTATATAACGATTTAATTATAGAGAATTTAAAATTGGCTATAATTAAAGAAAAAGAAGTTATCATTCGTATTCCTGTTATCCCCAATATAAATTCAAATTTAGAAGATGCTAAAGGCTTTTGTGAATTATTGAAATCAGTTGGAGCTAAAAAAGTAAATCTGCTTCCATTTCATCAGTTTGGCCAGAGGAAATATAATCTTCTAAATAAATCTTATGTTTTTAAAGATGTGAAACAGCTTCATGACGAAGATTTAATAAGTTATCAAAATATTTTTATAGAAAATGGTTTAGATTGCTATTTTTAAATTTCTTTATCTTTATAATGTTAATTAACTAACTAATCTCTTCATTTCAGTCAATATATTACACACATTAATAATTTAAATTAGGCAAATAATATTTATATAACTAAATTTTAATTGTTTTATTTAGTTGAGATTTAGAATATTAGCATAAATCTAATAATTATTATGTTAGGAGTGATTAAAATGAGTAAAAACAAAAATTTTACCAAAGAAATTCCAGGAGATTATCCTATATATGAAATACCTGATATTAATTCATCAGGTCCTAGCGATTCTGATATTAAAATATATAAAAGACTGTATCTGCAAAACTCAAAAGCTGATTATCCGCCAAATGAAGAGAGTATCGAAAAAGCAAATGGCTTAAAAAGCCTACAACATCCAACTTCTCATACATAAAATATTTAATTTTAAAAAAAGGCTCATATTAATTATGAACCTTTTAAATAATTTTTCTAATAATTTCAAAAAAATATTTTATCTATATAAATAATCTCTTGTCATTTCTAATTTATTATTATTTCCTTTTGAGAATAATATTTGATGTATATCAATCATTCCATTATGAAAAGATGCTGCGCAAGCACTTAAATACAACTTCCACATCCTAACAAATTTTTCATCAAACATCTTATTAATTTCAGTCAAATGGTTATTATAATTTTCATACCAACAAAGTAATGTTTTTTGATAGTGTCTTCTTAGACTTTCTACATCTAATGTATAATAATCTAAATCTCCTGAAATATTCATTATTTCTCTTAGACTTGGTACAACTCCACCAGGAAATATGTATTTTTTAATCCATGGATCACCTGAAAATTCTCTTCTTCCACTAATAAAGTGTAATAAAAAAAGTCCTTTTTCCTTCAATACAGCATCAACATTATTAAAGAATAACTTATAATTAGCTCGTCCAACATGCTCAATCATTCCAACACTTACAACTCTATCAAATTTCAAATTGCTCTTTTTTAAATCACGATAATCCATTAATTCAACTTTCAAAAATTCCTCTAAATTCTCTTCTTTTATTCTTTCTTTAAATTTCAAATATTGTTGCTCACTTAAAGTAATCCCAACTCCATGAATTTTATATTTTTTTGCTGCTTCAATTAATAAATATCCCCAACCACAGCCAATATCAAGAATACTCATGCCTTCTTCTAATTGTAATTTTTTTAGAATATGATGAACTTTATTTTTTTGAGCTTCAAATAAGGTATCATTATTATTTTCGAAATAGGCACAAGAATAACTCATTGTTTCATCTAACCAAAGTTTATAAAAATCATTTCCAATATCATAATGGGAAGTAACTTCTTTTTTTTGATTTTTTTTAGATGTAGAAGAAAACATTAATTTTCCAAGCATTTTTTCATCTTTATTAAACTTGTCAAGTTTTCCCATTAGAATATCTAAAGCATCATATAAGTCCCCTTCTTCTATATCAATTATCTTGTCCATATATGCTTCTCCTAAAGCTAATGATGTGCTACTAAGCAATAGATTTTTGTCAATGTTACCATTTACTTTAATTACAAACTTTGAATCTCCTTTACCTACATCTATCATTTCTCCATCTTTAAATATAACTTTAAATGGAGTTTGATTTTCTTGTTTAAATAAATTCTTAATAACTGCATTTTCTACTGACATAAATTTCACCTTCCATTTACATATATTAATTTACATGTTTATAATAACACTATATTATATATAAACTCAAAATATGTAATTACTCGTTTTGTTCAATAATTGTATATATGCATTCAAGTACTCCTTTACATTAATAAAAGTACTAAGTTTTTTATCACTAGTACCTTTATTACTAATTTATCTATTATTTTATATCATATACTTAATTTTAATAAAAAAATTACAAATTGCCCAATTATCTTTTAACTGTTATTAAATATATCTTAGGTTTTTTAGCCATCCAAAGTTACTTCTATTCCTTCAAAATAGCCTCATATACATATAAATTTGAATAAATAGCTTCCATTGGTGCCATTTGCCTAAATCCTATCTTTCCATCTTTAATCACTTTCCCAAAATCAACACCATTATCCTCCCAGTCTAAAATTAATAAATCATTAATATAAAATTGTACAATCTCCTTATACTTAATTAATTTTATATGATAAGGTTCTATTACATTTTTTACTGAAGGAATTGGATCCGCACCCATTTTAGCTAAATGAAATCCATAACTTTTTCTTAAATTACATGTATTAAACATTCTCTCAGTAGGATATTTTCTTCTATAATAAGAAAGATGAAAAGCATTAATAGCTCCAGAATGATATTCTGGATAAACTCCATGCCTTTCAGGTAAGTTTTTAGAAAATATACTTTCTCCATTTTTACCTTTTGCAGAGAAAAAGAACATACATAACCCATATTCACTTTTAGGTAAAAAATCCCACTCTATAATTATTTTATCTGGAAAATCTATTGGACACCAAAATAACCAATGTGCATTATCTCCATAAACATCTGCATCTAACTTATTTTTAAGCACTATTCCTTCTTTAACAAAATTAACATCAACTTGTCCTTCTGCTACCCAATCCTTAACAGAATCCTTAGAATCAAAAATATTTTTATAAATACAACTACCTTGTTCAAAGTTTTTCATCTTTTATCTTTAGTGAGAGAGTGTATTGTAAGTACCAAACTCCCACTAAATCCTCCTTTCATTCTTACCATCCATTTTT